>JBEATG010000227.1:0-7137 GCA_041162035.1 Bacteroidota bacterium | reverse complement strand
TAATTAAATAGTCAACGTCTCCGTCAATAGCTAGAGATAATAAAAAATTATCTTTAACATCTCTACATACATTAACAATTGAAAAAACTTTTACAAACAAAGCTTTTTCATTAATAATTTCAACTAAAATTTTGATATTTAAATCGTTGAAATAACGTGCGAACTTTTCTCTGTGGACTACTTCTAAAAATTCATTAAATAATTCATCGCTGAAAACGACCAGATATTTATCAGAATTAAGAAAATGATCCAGCTTGTTAAAATCGTTTGTTATTAAAAAACTAATCCAAAGATTGGTATCAATGATTATCCGTTTTATTTTTATTGACATAACGCTTTGTTCTAACCAACTCAACTTCTTTTGTAATTTCTTTTAATGAAGGAGCAGTTTTTGCATTTGAACGAAGGTTATTTAAAACAGATTGTAAGCTTTTATTTGGTATCCTTTTGATGGATATCAAATTTTGCTTTTCCATATCTTTTAAAATAATGTCAGCTTTAGGGTTCAATATGTTCACTTGAATGGTGTTCATTAATCAAATTTAAAGATAATTCAGCCAGCTTATTAATTTTGTTTGATTTACTAATATCAATTTGTAATGTACAAGTCTAAGACATTTGATAATCATGTATTAACCTCCCCCTTTTGGGGTACAAATGAATTGAAATCCCAAAAACCGCATCATTAAACCGCTAACTCTGGCGGGAAACCAGGAAAAAGAGACCCAAAATACCTAAAATTCAGGATCCTGGATAGGCATCTTATCCAAGCAAATTCAACTGTAAAACCTATTATCTGGCCTCCGTAATAAGCCCCAATATTGTCAACTTTTGAAGGCAACCTATTAGCAGCCATTAAATTGCTATAAATCATATAGTTTCCTTACTTTTAAGGGAGCGCAAACAGCCCCCGATGCCGCTCAAAAAGCCATTAATTAATCTTCAATTTTAGGTGGATAATAATAATTAGAATATTTTTGTTTTATACTGATAAACCTTTGTGTTTTAGTCATTTGCATGTCAAAAATGTGACTAAGAAAGGCGAAGCATTATAAAAAAACGTAATATCAAGATTCAATTAACGAATACCTATTCTAATATAATTCAATTATGCAGCATCTAACATTCAAAAGAAAAGCGCAATTATTTACCATTTTAACTGCTATTACGCTAACAATGGGTTGTGTAAAATCGGGATATAATGAGGCGGTGGTGTATAATAACAATTTTAAAACCGGTGTAACTGATAAACTAACTGGCGCTATCTTATACAAAAACAATGGCGAATACTTAATAGGTCGATATAACAAAGGAGGTTTTACGATTGATCTTGAAAATTTGCCCACACACCAAGCTATTGAAATTATTGCAGAACCTAGGTTTCATGATAGTTGGGATGGCAACAATAACTATGGTGGGATAGATGGCCCAGATATTTGGAATATCAATATGGATGGAACCACGGTTTTAAATGCTACATTTTCAAATACACCTTGTAACGCTATTTATTGTTTGTACCAATCCTATCCGGCAGAATATGGTATGATAAATAATCCTCCAAAAACGGGAGCTTATCTGGATATTGCAGGCATTTGTCATATGACAGATGTATTTAAAACCTCGGTGTATAAAATAAATAAAACAATAAAGCACAGTGCCTCAAAAGTGCGTATCAATTTTAGAGATTTATTGGTTCAAAAAAATGTTGCTGATCAAATGTGTGATGAATCATGGTCTATGGGAAGCTTAATCATTAAAGTAATTAATACACCCGAGTAATATCCGATTAAGAAGATCAAACAATAGTATCAGCAAAACAAAAAATACAATTGTAATTGTATAAAAATAAATGAAGTTACACTTCCCCACCATTAATCAATTTGTATCATTACTGATATTCAGTATTACCAATGCTGTATTTCAACTAATGGTTATTCCTATATTGGTACATCATATTAATGCTGAAAAATTAGGGGTGTATTTTTTAGCATTGTCTTTTGGATCACTCATCGCCATATTTGTAAACTATGGCACCATGCAAACAAGTATGGTTGAGATAAAAAAGGCGGTAACCATGGAAGATAAAAAAAGAATAATAGCCAATACCATGGCTATGCGATTCATACCCTTGCTTATCGCAATTGTTATTGTATCTACCTTACCCATCTTTATTAAAAATGGCGTTTACTATTTTATGATACTCCCTATGATATTAGCGGAGTTTATCAATCCGCAGTTTTATTTAATAGCGACCTACAATATCAACAAGTACACCTTCATCAATTTATTTTTTAGGCTGGCTTTACTGCTATTGATTTATCTAATGCGAGATAGTGCATACATTATTCAAATTAGTATACTAGGAACCGGAATAGTCATGTTGCTACTCAATGCTTTTTATTTGAAGAGTATATTTTTTCAAGAGGGCTTGTCTGAATATTACCCCACCACCGAAAAGCTACTCGAATTATTAAAAACGAATAGTTTGGTTTTGGGAAATGGATTAACGGTGCATTTGCAACAGTCTTTGTTTTTATTTGCAATCCCATCCTTTGTAACACCATTGTATTTATCGGCCTATGGGTTTATTGATAAATTAATATCTAGTTTTAGGATGTTAGTGAACGCCTATGGATCAGCAGTGATGCCACATGCTGCAGGGACGCATCAGTTGGGATTCAAAGAGTGGAAGCGATTAAAAAAGCAACAAAATATTTTACTATCCGTTTTTTGTTTATTTAGCGGAAGTATCATGTTTTTTTTCCCGGAACAATTGCTAACCATTTTACTCATGGGGAAGCATGATAATAACTTAGCATTTTTTATGCAAGTGGAACAGCTAATACAGTATATCAGTATTGTTCCAATGCTGATTGCTTTAAACGTATTAAATGTGACAGAAATATTTTTAGAAAAAAAATATACCTCTTATTTTGGCGCAGGCGTTTTTATTTTATTTGTTTCCCTATTAAGTATTGATGCATTCCAATTAGGATTAGATGCAAAGTATGTTGGATATTATCCAATGGTAATTGAAGCGGTAGCGCTAGCAACATCATTTTTTATTGTACAACGAATTAGGTTTGCAAAAAATTAAGTTATTTTTTATATTCTTTATATTTCCATTTGTTGTAAAAGCGCAAACGGATTTTAGAAATGATAATTATATTCCCACTAAAAACTTATGGGGCGATAGTTCAACATTTGAAACTGTTAAGCTCTATAAAAAAGATAGTATCCAAGTTAGATGGGTGCCCTTATTAAATAAATTACAATATGTACAAGCGCATCCCTATAATTGGAATGATGGCGCGATGGTTCCAGCAAAAGGATGGCAACAGTTCATAAGGGCGGGTGTAAATGCGCAGTGGAAGTTTGTTGAAATACAAATAGCCCCAGAAATGGTACTGGCACAAAATCAATTATTTGATGGTCTGCCATTAGATGCGGATGAGGTTTTGTGGCGCGACTATTATCGGTTTTATAATTTTATTGAGTTGCCAGAGCGCATGGGAGATAAATCCTATAACAAAATTTCCTTGGGTCAATCCTTTTTAAAATTGCATTATAAAAATTGGCAGGTAGGCATTTCAAACGAAAATAAATGGTGGGGGCCTGCACAACGCAATGCATTATTACTATCAAATACCGCAGCAGGTTTTCCGCACATAAGTTTGGGAACTAGCAAACCGGTTAATTCAAAAATCGGAAATTTTAATATTGAACTTATAACTGGAAAGCTCACCAATGGTGGATGGTTGCCGCCTAGTATTTTTATGCCATTACGCGGCAATCAGTTATTTTTTCCAAAAGAAAATAATACTAGAATAATTAATGGTATAAATATTAGCTATCAACCGAAATGGTTTTCAAACTTACATATTGGTTTTGAACAAACCTATGTTCAGTATCAAAAAGATATGACTAAATGGACTGATTATTTACCGGTCAAAAATATTTTACATAATATCCCTGATGATGGAATTATAAAACCCATTATACTAACAGCATTTTATTTTAACTATACGATGCCTGAGGCCAACACCACAATATATGGTGAAGTGGGTTGGAATTTAAAAAGAACAAGTTTAAGAAATTGGGTATTGCAACCCGATAAAGGATATGCAAGCACCTGGGGAATTAAAAAAATATTCACCACTCCTAAAAAACATTATTGGGAACTATTGGGTGAACTAACACAGGTACAATTATTAACGCGTGCCGAACAGTTTAGTACAGGTATACCCACCAGCTGGTACTTGGGTTCCAATGTTAGGCAAGGGTATACCCATGATGGACAATTGTTAGGCGCGGGCGTTGGTCCAGGGGGTTCCTCACAAACTGTTGAATTTAATTGGCGCAAAAATAATAATCGTATAGGCATCACGGGGGAAAGACGCGTTCATAACAACGATTACTATCAATTGGCCTATGCAGCATCAGGTCAGTTCAAACAATACTATGTTGATTTTATCACAACTCTCAAAGTGGATTGGCGTATAAAAAAATATACGATAGGCCCAAGGGTTAGTTATATGCAAACTAATAATTATCAATGGGAATGGTTCCCCACTAAAAAAACGGGATGGATCCCTGGCCGAGATATTCAACAGGTAATGTTACAGTTAAACTTACTGTACGATTTATGATGAGTGATAATCAACAGCAACAAAAGCATGTCTAAAAAGTTAGCCATCATATTAGTGAATTGGAATAGTTATGCATTAACTGATGACACTTTACAATCCCTTTATAAAACAAGTTATAAGGATTATGATATCATTTGTGTTGACAATGCTTCCACTGATGATTCTCTCAACCAATTAAAAACGAATCACGCCGGTATTATTATTTTAACCTGTGATCAGAATACAGGATTCACTGGAGGAAATAATAAAGGCATGCAATATACGCTAGCGCATGGATATGTATATACTTTATTGCTTAATAATGATGTAGCCGTAGAAAGTGATTTTTTAGAACCACTCGTGCAGGCATTAGATGCAAATGAAAATTTAGGAGCGGTACAACCATTAATTTATTTTCATCATGACCGAACTTTGATATGGAATGCAGGTAGCCGTTATAATAAATGGTTGGGGGTGACTAAGACCATTGGGTATAATAAAAAGGATACGGATCAAAAGGAAAGATATCAAACGAAAAAATATCAAACAGAGCGATATCAAAACCAAGGCGATACAAAAGCTACTCAACCGATACAAAATATAGATTGGATTACTGGATGTGCTTTTATGGTGAGAACAGAAGTATTAAAAAAAGTGGGATTATTGTACGAACCATTTTTTATTTACTATGAGGATGTGGATTTATCTTTTCGAATAAAAAATGCAGGCTATGATTTAGGATATGCGCCAGCATCTGTTATCTATCATATTGCTGGGATGTCACATAAATCAACCAAAAAAACAGCCGAAGGTTATGTAAGTCCTAAAGTACATTACTTAAATGCGCGCAATCATATATGGTTGTTAAAAAAATACACGAACCTATTGCATGCGCCAACAGTAATATTATACCAAAGTATCTATTATTTATCTGTCACAGGATATTTTATTATCAGGGGACGATGGCAAAAAATAAAAGCATTGTATAAAGGTATTGGCGAGGGATTAAAATTTGGGATACAATCTTAAAAAAGCAACAAAAAATGCGGTTGTAAAAATGCAACTGCAAATAGTATTACAAAAATTCAATAAGAAACTTAAAATATTAAATAAAAGCAATTGAAAAAAATTATCATCACAGGCGTAGCGGGTTTAATAGGTTCCCGTATGGCAGAATGGATTTTAGCAAATCATCCAGAGATAGAAATTATTGGGATTGATGATTTGTCGGGCGGTTATCAGGATCATATCCCTAAAGGGGTCATCTTTCATCAATTGGATGTAAGTAAGGATGATATCAGTGCACTTTTCAAGGAGGTACAAATTGTATATCATTTTGCAGCCTATGCCGCCGAAGGCTTAAGTCCCTTCATACGAAAGTTTAATTATAATTGTAATTTAGTTGCTACAGCCAATGTGGTGAACGCATGTATTGAACATAATGTGGGACGATTGGTATTTACTTCGAGTATGGCAGTGTATGGAATCGGAACACCACCGTTTAAAGAAACCGCTGCACCAGCACCTATTGATCCTTATGGCGTAGCAAAATATGCATGTGAAATGGATATTCAAATTGCAGGCGAACAACATGGACTGGATTGGTGTATTATACGACCACATAATGTGTATGGCCGAAATCAAAATATCTGGGATCGCTACCGAAATGTATTAGGCATTTGGATGTATCAATATATTAACGGATTACCATTTACTATATTTGGAGATGGATCACAACAGCGTGCATTTTCAAGTATTGATGACTGCCTATTGCCTTTATGGAAAGCAGGAAATGATGCAAGGGCTTCCAAGCAAATCATAAATATTGGAAGCTGGAAGTACTATACCATTAAAGAAGCCGCGGAGGTATTAAAACAAGTCATTGGTTCCGGTGAAATAAAGCATGAACAAGCACGACACGAAGTAAAGGATGCTTTACCGGCACATGAATTAAGTGTGCAGTTATTAGATTATCAGGATACCACAAGTTTGGAAGCTGGATTATCAGATATGTGGCAGTGGGCACAACAACAACCCAAGCGAGAACAAAAATCATGGGAAACCTATGAGTTGGAAAAAGGCTTATATGGATTTTGGAAAAATAAATAAGCACAACAAGCAGCGATAAGAAATATTATTTTGATAGATAAGTGAAAGAAAGAAAAAAACAAATAAGTAAAATTTTCATAAAGGCACAGGCCATTGTTTTTGCTATGTTTTTTTGCGTAAGCACTTTGGTTTCACCCAATGCAAAGGCGCAAACAATTAGCATGGATCAATTACCTATTGAGGATGCATTAAGACGATTGCAACTCATGGGAAAAATTGAATCTGATATTTCATTTATGTCACGACCATTGCAACCTACCAAAATAGGTGCATGGGATAGTGCATTGAAATGGTTAGACCCAGTGTATTTTAAAAAAGGATTACACCCCATCAGTAAAAAGTTTTTGGGTAATACATTTTATGCCACTGTTTTACCATTACAGGTAACTGGGCAATATGT
>JBEATG010000228.1:0-3132 GCA_041162035.1 Bacteroidota bacterium | reverse complement strand
ACATTAGTGGGTGGATTTAATGCCAAGGCAAAGAAAAGCTTAAGAAACAATTACGCCTTTTTTTCAGAAACAAATAAACGTACAGGTGTACAACAACGCATACCCTTGCCTTATGAAAATTTAAGAGAGGAAGACGCCTTGTTTAGTGAGTTTGTTTGGGAGGAAATTGATGGCCGTGAAAAATTGAATCGCCCATTCGTATATCAAGCTTATGATGATAATGGTGACCAGCGATTTTTTGCCATTTTATTGCGGGCCATTGAAAAAGAGGAAGCGGTTCCTTTTTCAGCAGATGGTGGCGATGATCGTTTCACCACACCAATTACTTACGATCAAGTTTCTGCAATGTTAAAGGGCAGCTTAGATACACAATTAGTGCAAAACGTGGACAATCCAAATGTGTATGACACGAGTATTATATACAATACAAAATTAGCACCAAGTCCAGACTCTATATATACTTTCAGATTAAAGGAGCAATGGATTTTTGATAAAAAAACAAGTCGGATGTATTGTCGCATCATTGGTATTGCTCCAGTGGCCACTATCGTGATTAACAACAAACCAGTGAAGCGTACTTTATTTTGGTTGTATTATCCTGAATTAAGAACCAGCTTGGCTAAAAATGAAGTGTACAATCCAAAAAATATTTCCACTAGAATTACTTGGGAAGAATTATTTGAAAGCAGATACTTTAATAGTTATATCGTTAAATCAAGTATTGATAACTATAACGACAAGCTGTTGAATGCTATTTATAAGGACCCATTAAGAAGACTACAAGAAGGAGAAAAAATCAGACAAAAAATATTTGATTACGAACAAGACAGATGGGTATATTAATCTAATTGATTAAAAGCGGCTACTAAAATAGCCGCTTTTTTTGCGCCTATAATTTCTGTTAATAGTGCCGGGCTGGCAGCTTTAATTTTATTAACTGACTTAAAGTACAACAATAGCATCTCTTTTGTTTTGGGGCCAATACCAATGATATGATCTAAGCTATTTTCTAAAGCGCCTTTGGATCTTTTGAGTCGGTGAAATTGAATGCCAAAACGGTGCACTTCATCTCTAATTTGTCGAATCAATTTATGTGCTTCGCTATTCCAATTGAGCTTGATGGAATCTTGGTCATGTACAAAAAATAATTCCTCTAAATTTTTAGCTAACCCCACCATGGTCACTTTATCTTGAATACCTAATGAGGTCATGGCTTCCAATGCGGCATTAAGTTGTCCTTTACCGCCATCAATAATAATCAGTTGGGGAAGGGGTAATTTTTTTTCAAGGACACTGGTGTATCTTCTGAAAACAGATTCCTTCATACTCGCAAAGTCGTTAATGCCAACGACCGATTTGATATTAAAGTGTCGGTAATCTGATTTGCTGGGTAATCCGTTTTTAAAACAAACCATCGCGGATACTGGATAGGCGCCCTGAATATTTGAATTATCGAAACATTCAATGTGCAGTGGAATTTCGTTCAGGTATAAAACTGATTTTAGTTCCTGCAAAATGACATTGTCCGACGGCGCCCCTGCTGTTTTTAATAGCAATTGCTTATACTTCCAATCTTTTAAAGCGTAGTCGGCATTTTTTTGGGATAAGGCGAGTAGCTGTTCTTTGTCGCCAGCTTTTGGAATGGTATATTTTACATTCGGCTCTTTTTCGGTAAGTTCAATGGAGACTACTATTTCCTGTGCAGTTGAATGCATATTGTTTCTGAAGTGGTGGATGGCAAAGGCGAGGATGGTTTCCTTCGCTTCTTCTAATGGAACACTGAGTGGCAAAATATGTGTTTGAATTATTTTGCCATCCTTTATCATCAGATAGTTTACATAAGCCTGCTCTTGGTCGTAAGCAATGCTAAACACATCCATTGGAGAAAGACTCTTGGTATATACCACTGATTTTGTTTGGTAGTTCTCCAGTTGTTCAATTTTTCGTTTGGTGAATTCTGCTTTTTCAAAATCTAATGCCCCAGCTTCCGCCTTCATTTTTTGTTTCAAGTCCTGCACGACTAACTTTACATTTCCTTTTAATAAATGCTGCACTTGTTGAATTGAATTATCATAGGCTGTTTCATCTTGAAATCCTTGGCAGGGCCCCAAACAATTACCTAAATGATATTCTAAACAAACTTTAAACTTGCCTTGATCAATATTTTTTTTAGTTAAGGGGAGGGTGCAAGTTCTTAATGGAATAGTTTGTTTAATATGGTTCATGAGTTCCCGAACAGCAAGAATATGGGTAAAGGGTCCCACATAGGTAGACCCATCTTTAAATTTACGCCTCGTTAAAAATACCCTTGGAAACTTTTCATTTTTGATAACGATATATGGATAGGTTTTATCATCCTTTAAATTGATGTTATACTTAGGCTGATAATTTTTAATTAATTCATTTTCTAAAATAAAGGCATCGTGTTCTGAATTGACAATCGTAAAACGGATGTCCTTGATTTTTTGCACCAATTCTGTAGTTTTGGCATTTTGTTGTCCAGATAGAAAGTAGGAACTCACCCTGTTTTTTATATTCTTAGCTTTACCTACATAAATTAACTTGCCTTTATCATCAAAGTATTGATAAATGCCTGGCTCCTTTGGTAAACTGCTTTGAATTTGCTTAAAAACTTCTTTTTCCATATTGGGTGCTGAGTTCACAAAAATACTTTATATTTTTGTGGTATGGAATTATCTGTAAATATACCTGCCCTTCTTTTCCCTGCGATCAGTTTGATTATGTTGGCCTATACGAATCGATTTTTGGCCCTATCTAGTAGGGTTCGGAAGTTGCATGA
The DNA here is from genome assembly GCA_041162035.1 of Bacteroidota bacterium. Classification (GTDB taxonomy): domain Bacteria; phylum Bacteroidota; class Bacteroidia; order Chitinophagales; family Chitinophagaceae; genus Sediminibacterium. Next base: position 332 of record JBEATG010000228.1, on the reverse strand, counting down.
TAAATACCAAGTCATTGAGCAAAGGCATATTGTTTTTGGGCAAATAAAAAACCTAAAATATAGGCTTAAGTTGGTACAAAATATGCAAACTTACGGGGTGGCTACTTTGTTATCGTCGATACTATGTATGTTTTTTATATTCATTGAATATCAAGCAGTAGCAAAGTTCATATTTGCCGTAAGCTTGATCACCTTTTCTATTTCCATCTCACTTTCCTTCATTGAAATAAGATTAAGCACCAAAGCAATTGAGCTTGAGTTAAGCGATATGGAAGGGCTCGAGGATCCTTCCGTAATAGAATACCTACGTAAAAAGTTTGAAAGAGAAAAGT
>JBEATG010000199.1:0-5242 GCA_041162035.1 Bacteroidota bacterium | reverse complement strand
TCAATATGCCGATATGGAAAGTGCTGTAAAAGATCCCCAAAAGTATATATTTCAAGCTCCTTTTTAAGCATATCAGCCCGCAAAGGGCCTACTCCCTTTAGGTATTCAATAGGACTGGATAAAAGAGAAGCTTGGCTCAAACTAATTTTTTTAGATTCTGTACAAATATCCCAAAAAGATGGCAAAAAATGGGTTCCCATTTCATTATCTTCGCACAGCTATGGAAAAGGAAATTGTATTGAGCGGAATTAGGCCCACCGGGTTCTTACATTTAGGCAACTATTTTGGTGCCATGCGCAATTATGTGCGTATGCAGGATGACTTCAATTGCTTCTTTTTTGTTGCCAACTGGCATAGCTTAACTACCCATCCAGATACCAAACAATTACAAGAAAGTGTACTAAGAGTGGTGGCTGAAAATATTGCTTGCGGATTGGACCCTGAAAAAGTGTCCTTATATGTACAAAGTGATGTACCTGAAATTGCTGAATTGTATTTGTATTTGAATATGTTGGCGTACAAAGGGGAATTAGAAAAGACCACTACGTTTAAAGATAAAGTAAGAATGCAACCGGATAATGTAAATGCAGGCTTATTGACTTATCCAGTTTTACAAGCGGCAGATATATTAATACACCGCGCAGTTAAAGTGCCTGTTGGAAAGGACCAAGAACAAAACTTGGAAATGGCGCGCAACTTTGCAGAACGCTTTAACCACAGATATGGTGATACCTTCCCTTTACCTTATGCTTTTAATTACAATAGTGAATTAGTAAAAATATTAGGCTTGGATGGCGAAGGAAAGATGAGCAAAAGTGAAAATCAAATGACCACATTATTTTTAGCGGATACGGATGATTTGATTCGCAAAAAAGTAATGAAAGCCAAAACGGACCAAGGCCCCTTAACACCTAATGCAGCTAAACCCGATTACATTCAAAACTTATTTACTTTGATGGGCTTAGTGAGTTCAGCAGATACTGTTCAAAAATTTGAGGACGATTTTAATAATAGCTCCGAGGGAAATTGCATTATAAGATATGGTGATATGAAAAAGCAGTTGGCCGAGGATATGGTCAATTTTATTAACCCGATTCGTTCACAAGCCGCTGATTTACAAAACAACAAAGCCCATTTATTGAAGATCATACAACAAGGAGCAGACAAGGCCAGAGCAAGTGCCTCGGCTACCCTTACCATGGTTCGAAAAACAATTGGGATGGATTACCTATAAAAAATTAAAAAAAATAAATAGTACATCAACTATTTAGTATTTTCACTATCATGGCAAAAGCTAAAAAACCAAAACACGTTGCAGTAGCCGGGAATATCGGCGCAGGTAAAACTACATTGACTGAAATGCTAAGTAAGCATTATCGTTGGATACCTCAATTTGAGGATGTAGATCATAACCCTTACTTAACTGATTTTTACGACGACATGCCGCGCTGGAGTTTTAATTTACAAATTTATTTTTTGCATGGTCGTTTGAATCAAATTTTAGATATACAAAGAGGTACAGAAACTATTATTCAAGATAGAACGATTTACGAGGATGCTAATATTTTTGCACCCAACTTACATGAGATGGGTTTAATGAGCAAGCGTGACTTTGATAATTACTACGGATTTTTTAGCACCATTAAATCAATGGTTCAACCTCCTGACTTATTAATATATTTAAAAGCATCTGTTCCTACTTTAGTTTCTCAAATTCAAAAAAGAGGAAGAGAATACGAAGAAAATATTCGGTTGGATTATTTAAAAAAACTGAATGAGTATTACAATAAGTGGGCTGAAAGTTATAAGGAAGGCCCAATACTTATCATTGATTGTGATAAAAATAAATTCGGCGAAAACGAAGAAGACTTAGGTGAAATAATAAGCAAGGTAGACGGTATGTTGTACGGCTTATTTTAATCCCCTCGTTTTAATCCCATTGGAATGAATGCAATTACACCACAAATACTTGAACAATTTAAATTGATTGTTAGTTCCGAGTATATTTTTACCGATGCTGACAGTATTGAAAAATACGGCAAGGACGAAACGGAACAACTTCATTACGCACCGCAAGTAATTGTTAAGCCAAGGCAAGCCTCTGAAATTGCGCAGCTCCTGAAAGTTTGTAACGAACATTTAATTCCTGTTACACCAAGAGGTGCTGGTACAGGATTAACTGGCGGCGCCCTTCCACACCTTGGCGGTTTAGTGATTTCAATGGAACGATTCAATACCATTTTAGAAATAGACGAACGAAATTTACAAGTAACCACCGAGCCAGGTGTGATTACAGAAATGCTGCAAGATGCGGTGAAAGAAAAAGGATTGTTTTATCCTCCCGACCCCGCGAGTAAAGGCAGTTGTTTTATTGGTGGTAATATATCAGAAAATTCAGGCGGCCCTAAAGCAGTTAAATACGGAGTAGTAAAGGATTATGTATTAAACTTAGAAGTGGTGCTTCCTAATGGAGAAATTATATGGACAGGATCCAATGTTTTAAAAAATGCTACTGGCTATAATATTACACAACTTATTGTGGGTAGCGAAGGCACATTAGGTATTGTTACCAAAATAGTGTTAAGATTAATCCCACATCCAAAGTTTGATTTATTAATGCTCGCGCCTTTTAATAGTTTGGAAAAAGCAAGTGAAGCAGTGAGTGCTATATTCAGAGCAGGTATTACACCGAGTGCAATGGAATTAATGGAAATTGATGCGATTACACTTGCATCTAAAATTTTAGACAGTACTGCCATTCCACTAACTGAAAATTTAGCTGCACATTTAATTATTGAAGTGGATGGAAATAATATGGATGTGTTGATGAGTGAAATGGAAGCAATTTCGGAAGTGCTTTCGCAATTTGACGCAGGAGAATTATTTTTCGCAGATGATGCACAACAAAAAAATGAACTTTGGAAAATACGACGCAAAGCCAATGAGGCTGCTGTGATGGCGGGTTATACCATTGAGGAAGATACCGTAGTACCAAGGGCTGAATTACCTCGATTAATAAAGGGCGCTAAGGAATTAGGCGTACAAAATGGCTTTAAGGTTGTTTGCTATGGTCATGCAGGCGATGGTAATTTGCATATCAGAATAAATCACCCAACGATTAAGAAGAGTTATGGCAATGATGAAATGAATGCTATTTTAAAAAAATTATTTGAACTTGTTAAGGAATTAGGCGGTACGATTAGTGGCGAACACGGTATTGGGCTGATACAAAAATCATACATGCCGGTGTTGTTTGACGAAGTGTCGCTTGAATTAATGCGCGGCATAAAAAATACATTCGATCCTAATCATATTTTAAATAGTGGTAAAATTTTTGATTATAAAAAGTAATCGCAATTGGCTATTAGTGTAATTATAGCTTAGTAAATAATAATAACTATAAATAATCCCCATGCATCTTAAAAATATTATTCTTTTCACGTTTATTTTATTCAGTTTTGCTGCGCAAGCGCAGACCACCATCACTACCAATAAAATTTTGGATAAAAAACCCGTTTTCGTGGGTGGCGGCTTGGTATTGGGTGGCGGTGCAAATAGTTTTCAAATGGGTTTGAATCCTGAAATTATTAAAAGCTTTACACCCTACTTGGATGGTGGCTTGGCAATGAATATTTATTATGAGTTATACAATGCCTCTGACTTTAGTGATATCCGAAGTCGCAACTTTAGATTAGGTATTGGGGCGTTCACGCGTATTTGGCCTATTGAAAGTTTTTTTATCCAAGTGCAACCTGAATATAATTATGCATGGATCAAACAAAAGGATACAAAATCAGGACAAGCTGGTTCTACTAATTTTGGTGCTGAAAGCATATTGGCAGGCGTTGGGTATGGCAAACGCGGTGCATCAGGGATTAGTTATTTTTCAATTATGATTGATTTATTGAACAACCCACAATCACAATACAATGGTATTTTAAACAGAAAAGAGCCTGTATTTAGAGCTGGTATTGGATTCCCATTAAGATTCGGGCCAAAGGTTACTCGCTAAAATTTGAGCTTAGGTTTCTGCGCTTTGATTAAGCGCTATGAAAAAATTCCTTAATCTCTTCGAGTGTTGCACAAATTTGCAAACGATACCTACTTCGTTCGTATAAAAAATCTTCTTCCTCCATTTTTTGAATCATTGCAACTAATGGATCATAAAATCCTTGAAAATTATATAGCACTATTTTTTTATCGTGTATACTTAAATTGTTCCAAACAAGCATTTCAAAAAGTTCATCGAAAGTCCCCAAGCCACCTGGCAGTACAATAGCGGCATCTCCTTTTTCATACAACAACATTTTTCGAGCATGCATATTTTCGGTAACAATCAATTCCGTTAAACCTTTATGTTCCGCTTCCCATTCCAATAAAACCTTGGGTATAATACCTATTACTTTCCCCCCTTTTGCCAAACAAGCATTGGCTGTAGCGCCCATCATTCCCTTATTACCGCCCCCATAAACAAGTGTAATTTTTTCGGCCGCCAACCAAGCACCTAAAGCATTGGCCATTTGTTCAAAAGCGGGATTTTTACCCGATTTAGAACCGCAAAACAGTGTGATGGCATTCATGATCATAAAATACTTTTATGCTTTATAATATCGAATTTAGTTAAAATTAAAAGATTGTCCTTACTTTGCTTGAACTAATTTAAAGACCTATGAGCGCTCCCTTATTATTCCTATTTGTAGTACTGTATTTTTTAGTCCTACTGGCTGTTGCAAAAGTGACAGGAAAAAATAGTAACAATATGTCCTTTTTTATTGGCAACAAAAATAGTAATTGGATGTTGGTTGCATTTGGGATGATCGGAACTTCACTAAGTGGTGTCACTTTTGTAAGCGTTCCCGGGGCAGTTGGAAAAGACGGGTTTCATTATTTGCAAATTACCATTGGCTACCTCATAGGATATTTTGCGATTGCTTATGTTTTGCTTCCGATTTATTATAAAATGAACCTGACTTCTATTTATAACTATTTAGAGCAAAGATTGGGTTTTGGGGCTTATAAAACAGGCGCTTCTTTTTTTATCTTATCAAGAACATTGGGCGCTACTGCAAGATTATATTTGGTGGTGAAAATTTTACAAGTATTTATCTTAGATAACTTACATGTTCCTTTTTGGGCAACCACGGTTGTGATCCTTGCGATGATTTTGTTGTACACCTATGAAGGCGGTGTGAAAACAATTGTATATACGGATACATTGCAAACATCAGGAATGTTATTGGGC
>JBEATG010000191.1:0-6470 GCA_041162035.1 Bacteroidota bacterium | reverse complement strand
CCATCCTTATTTTTTTGCGTCGCTGCTGTGGCAGTTTTATATTCATCCAAAGTATAAAAAGTACCTGCACTTGCAGCATCTTCCATGATTAAAAACTTATTCGCTTTTTCTAAAAACTTATCGTCCGTAATCATACCATACTTCACAAACAAACCTAAGCTTTCCCACTTTTCCTCAAACGACTTACGTTCGCTATTGAATATTTCCTCTAATTTATCCGCCACTTTTTTAGTAATGTGGGCGTTAATTTTTTTCACATTTGGATCCCCTTGCAAATAGCTACGACTTACATTTAACGGAATGTCTGGACTATCAATAACCCCGTGTAATAACATTAAAAATTCAGGAACAATATCCTTCACTTCATCTGTTACAAACACTTGGTTGCAGTATAGTTGAATTTTATCCTTTTGGATTTCAAAACTTTGTTTGATTTTAGGGAAATACAAAACACCTGTTAAATTAAAAGGATAGTCCACATTTAAATGAATCCAAAACAAAGGGGTTTCTCCAAATGGATACAACTCCTTATAAAATTTCTCATAATCTTCTTTGGTTAAATCCGCAGGTTTACGCACCCAAATTGGATTGGTGTTATTGATTGATTTTTCAATCTCTAGTTCTTCTGCTTTACCTTCTTCCTTTGTCGCTTCTTTCTTCTCTGCATTTGCATCCGTGAAATAAATGGCTACTGGCAAAAATTTACAAAATCTTTCTAAAATTGACTTCACACGATGTGGATCCAAGAACTCAGCACTTTCCTCATTGATATGCAAAACAATTTTTGTACCCCTTGCACTATAATCCACTTCATACAATTCATATTCGGTACTGCCATCACAACTCCAAAACACACCAGGTGTGTCTGTATGACTTTTACTATAAATATCTACCTTATCACTCACCATAAATGAGCTATAAAAACCCAAACCGAAATGACCAATGATGCTTGTGTCTTTGTATTTATTCACAAACTCCTCCGCGCCACTAAATGCCACTTGGTTAATATACTTGTCCACTTCGGCACTTGACATCCCAATACCATTATCAATAATGGATAAAGTTTTTTCTTTGGCATCTAAAACAACATCTACCCTCAAATCCCCAATGGCACCTTTCACTTCTCCTTTGCCACTTAATGTTTTCAATTTTTGAGAAGCATCTACTGCATTACTCACTAATTCTCTTAAAAATATCTCGTGATCGCTATAAAGAAACTTCTTAATAATTGGGAAGATGTTCTCCGTCTGAACCCTTATTTGACCTTTTTGCATAATTATTATATTTAGTAATTGAATAGCAAAGAAAATACCAAAAAGCAAATGCTGACAGACTGTCCTTCATCAAGCCTATTGAGGTAAATTTTGCAGCCAAGCAGCCCCTGTGCAACGCTTATTTTTTAACAAAATGTCACTTGTGTCACGAATCATTAATTGCTTTTCGCTATTGTACACCGAATAAATCCCAATAACGGATCCATTTCCAGTGGGGGTGGCAATACTCGCAAAATCGGCATAGCCGCTGGACCGTAAATAAATGGTGCCCCCTGTACAAAATTTCAAGGCCTTACTTGCCCCTATTTTATTTTTATAATCCGCATAAGTTTGCCCCATATCTGTTGCCGAAAATTCAACATTCGTGATTTTAATTAATCGCCCCTGTAATGAATCCCCTAAGTTTTTAAAAGCAACTTCGATTGGAATTATTTTATAATGATCATATAGGGTGGTGATATGTTTTTCGAACAAAGGAACGGGTATGCCTCCAGTAACCAATGTGCCATTAGAAGTATCCACCCCTGCGACCAATTGTTGCATTTTTCGATAGTCCGTTAAAAATAAATTTTGAATGCGTACACGAATGAAAGCACCTACCGGATAGTTTTGATATAAACTAGTACCATCCAATAACAAAACAATCCCCGCGGTGCTGTCTTGAATAATGATTGACTTATAAATATTATCGTGTTCATCATTGCCCACCACCACCCCTTCAATTACCCATGATTTTGTAATCGATTCCACCCGATTATTGATGTGTAATTTTCGTAAATTTTTTATGGTGATTAAGGTGTCGGATGAAAGACCAATTACTTTTTCAGCGTAGGCCGTTTTTTTTAAGCAGGCCGAAAAAAATAACAATGTAACAAAGCATAATAAATTAAAAAAAGAATGGTACCGATTTTGATTTTTCATAAAAGATTTTTTGGATGAATAAAAAAGTAGTTAATAATTGATTTATTGAATTTGCAATTGCGCTCCAATAGCAAAGTTTGTTCCTTGGTCATACATATATTTTAAAGGGAATTTTTCAAGCCGAAATGCCGTGTAGTCAAACCTGGATTGTTCAAATGAAAAAAGGGGAATTAAGGTATTCAATACATTTCTAATGCTCGCACTAAATCTAATTTGCTGTTTGTTGTTTTTTATACTAAACATATATTGCTTAGACATAAATACATTAAACACCCATTGATTGGGTAAATAATTTTCAGATTGAATCAAATTCCACTGCGCTTCATTGTTAATTTGGTTTTTCAATAATATAGAACGCCTAAAATAATTGTAATCAATGGACCTTTTCATTGAATACACACCCGTAATCGCAATCCTACTTGAATAATCCGGCTGATATTGTATTGAAATTGCTTGCACCCATTGCGGATTAGCGGTGGCAGGCAGCCCTTGCAATTGAAGTACCCCTGATTCCACTTTGTATAAATCGTTCGACAATCTAATTTCATACAATGGATTGTTAGCAATGAAGTAGCTTCCAAAACTACTTACTGCAGACAATTGCAGCGGCCCCCCAAATTGTGTATCCATACCCAACTCAACCCCCTTATGTATGGTATGCATTTGTCCTAACATACCGTATACAAAAGCAAAAAAATGATCATGGTAAAACAGATTTTTTTCACTTCCATTTTCAATGGATTGCCAAAAAATAGCTGCATTCATTTTAGTGTACACGCCCCTGTAAAAAAAAGCGAGATCTATCCCCCGATGCAATGCGGGTAAAATAAAACTGGCTGTATTTGGATGAACTGCAGGATCTAAATAAATATTACTTGCATTCGGGGCACTGGTTTGTTGAAACAAAATTGTTTTTGCATAAAACCGACCGGAAAACTTATATAAGTATTGGGCCTTCAACCCATAGGAAGGAAATGATAATAAGGGGGATGCGCCGAGTGATTGCCTTGGGAATAAGCCATTTTGATTAAAGCCCGTTCGATTAAACCGATTGTCTTCGAATTTTAAAGAAATACCAAATTCATATTTCGCCATTTGTTTATGGAGTTGCCCCCATAATTGCAATTGGGTATTTTGTAATGCGTAATCACCACCCCAGATTTGGCCTGCGCTTATTTTTTGGTCTGGCCGCCTAATTTCATTTTGAAAATTAGACTTGGATCCATTGTCATCCACCCAACCATTATAATTAAGAAAATAATTTCCACCCAACAGATTTTCAATGACATTGTAATTTCTGATAACATCCTTTGCTGCGTGCAAACCAATTTGACCCGACCATTCTAAAGGAAATTGATACTGTAGTCGCATAGACAAGCGTAATAACTGCACCTTAGCTACTTTGGTATTAATGATATAAAAGGATTGGTGTGTCGCATTCGATTGGTTGATTTTTTCCAAATGATCAAAATCAATTTGCAACGCTTGCGGATTAGATCCAAACCAATCCAATAATTTTTTTCTTAATGAACTATCCTTACTAAAACTCGGCAGATATTTATAATAATCTGGTCGCGGATCTAAGGTTTTGGTCCAATCCATTTGGGATTTTTTTTGCACCCCTACCGCTATACCCATTTGCATAAATAGTATGGCTTTGTCCCCCCATTTTTTTTCATACCGAAAATAAGTAACGGGCACATCGCCACTTTTTTGATTCGGATACAAAGGCTTCCCTTTATACCAACCCCAACTTGGATTATAATTGCGCTGCAATGACAAATCAAAAGCTTCTTTTACCGATGGTGCAATTTTTCCTTGGGCAAGATGATCCCACCAAACAGTCATTCCAATAGATTGCTCCAATTTTAATTGTTTATCCATACTAAAGGCAATGCCCGTCAATTTTTTAAAGCCATTCGGAATTAAACCCAAGGGTGCTTGTTGAAAAACTGCATTGAATTGATAGGACCAACGGTGTTTTTTGAGAGGCCCACTATTCAGCTGTAATTGTCCTTCATATACAAAAGAGCTATTTGAAAATCGCGTTGCTACGGTAACTGCTTTTTTTAAAAAGCGGGTATTCCCTGTTAAATAACTAACCGAGCCAGGATTGCCAAAACCAAATTTTGAGTATTCAAAATTGGAGACCATATCAATGGAATGAAATGCCTTGTACAAGGCTGCATAAGTATTGAATGAATCCCAGGCACCAATTTTACTTTGCCAATTAATTCCATCAATATAACTGCCCCTATTGGATGACTGACCACGCGGTACCCAACTAAAAACAAAGCCATTAAACTGTGATAAATTATAGATAGGCAAGGAAGATGCAGACAATAAACTTGGTACCCAATTAGCGCTAAATTCTATCAGCGTTTCCCTGTTTTGCAAGCCTGTATTTTCTTTGGCTTCTTCCTCCTGTGCCATGACAGGTTGATGCAGATAAAGTAAGAGGAGAAAATATAAGATGCACCGAAATCGATTGCTCATTGAAAAACCTTTTATTGAAATCACAATATGAATAAATGAACAAAGCAAAATATTGCGGTAAATACGCAATCAAATACAAATAAATAAACCTTAATTGGCTGATTGAAAATTAAAAAAATAAATCATGAAAAATATAAACTTCCGTATTCACGCGCCTTGGTTAATGTGTTTTCTCCTCTTACCCATTTTAACAAATATCATCTTACCCATTTTAACAAAAGCACAAAGCACAAAATACAACCATAGCATTATTGTTGGCTTTTATAATTTTGAAAATTATTATGACACGACGAATCAAATAAATGTTGCAGATGAAGAATTCTTACCCAATAGTTCGAAAGGATACAATAGCATTCGCTATAATAATAAGTCGGCGCACTTGGCGTTGGTCATTGCTGGCATTGGGAAAATAAATAACGCTAAAGGAATTTCATTATTAGGTATTGCAGAGGTTGAAAATAAAATGGTTTTAAAAAAACTAGCCGAAGATCCCATGATCAAAAAATACAATTATCAATTTATCCATTTTGATTCAAAAGATACTAGAGGCATTGACGTAGCATTAATGTACCAACCCGCTCATTTCAAGCCCTATCAATACCGTAGTTATAGTTTAACCGATGCAACCCACTTTACCACTTATGCGACAAGGGATATATTATATGTGCAAGGAGAACTAGATAAAACATGGGTACATATTTTAGTGAACCACTGGCCAAGCAGACGCGGGGGTGAAAACGCGTCGGCAGAAAAAAGAATTTGGGCCGCAACCGTATGTAAAAAAATTATGGATAGTATTGAAAGCAGAGACCCGAAAGCGAAAATTATCGTGATGGGTGACTTTAATGACAACCCCAATAACAAAAGTTTGAAACAGTTAAAAATGTACAACCCCTTTTTAAAATTATTTAATAGGGGCATGGGGAGTATGGCCTATCGGGATAGTTGGAGTTTGTTTGATCAAATTTTACTAAATGCCAATTGGCCAATGGAGCAGGAAAAACAAGGGGGCCGATCAAAAAAAGCGCCAGATAGGAGCCATCTCCAGCCTGCTGTAGCCAATATAAATAACCAGTACCCTACTAATAGGCAACCTAGCTCAGATGCCTGGTTTGACCTAATCTATTGTAAATCAATAATATACAGAAGCGCTGCCTTGACTCAGCAGGATGGAAAATACCAGGGCTACCCCAAAAGAACCTGGAATGGGGACCAATTTAACGGAGGTTATAGCGATCACTATCCCGCAGTCATAATTTTTAAGGCAAAAAATAGCGAAAAACCTTTAAAATAGCCTACCTTCGCCCTCCCAAATCTGTTTTGGCAGATTCATTCCGAGCAATCGAAATGTCCACTGGGAAAAACCAATTATTTAACCAATAAATTCAAGTAATGAACAATTACGAATTAATGGTGATTTTTACACCGGTTTTATCTGAAGATGATTTTAAATCAGCTCAGAAAAAATACCAAGACTTCATCCAAGAAAATGGTGGGTCTACAGTAGCCTCAAATCCTTGGGGTTTAAAATCACTTGCTTATCCAATCGATAAGAAAACTACTGGTATCTACTGGATACTAGAATTTACTGCACCTCCTACAGTAAATGAAAAATTGAAAATTCAATTTTTACGTGACGAACAAATCATGCGTCACATGATTACCAAACTTGACAAGAACGCAGTTGAGTATAACCACATTAAGAGAAACGGCGGTTTCCCTGTTCACAAAGCAGTTGAGGCTTAATTAAATTTTTACCAACATGGCAAAGAATGAAAT
>JBEATG010000188.1:0-8151 GCA_041162035.1 Bacteroidota bacterium | reverse complement strand
CAACTACATTATCAATAAACGCCATACCTCTTAATCCATATTCAATACCAGGAAAATCAAGCATTTCAGCGGTAGGTGTGGTGCCATCAATTTTACATCCAATGGTTAATGCAAAATTTCTATAAATATTTGCGAATGCCTCCAGGTATCCTTCTGGATGTCCGCCTGGTGTGCGACAGTTATGAATTGCAGTAGGAGATAAATGTGCGCCATAATTTCCACCAGCCCTTAAAATTTGGGTGGGTTGGTCATACCATTTCACGAGTAAGGTATTGGGTTCATGTTGTGCCCATTCGATACCACCATTTTCGCCGTACACTCTTATTTTTAAAGCATTTTCTTCGCCCGCTGCTACTTGTGATGCCATTAAAACGCCTTTAGCGCCATTGTCAAATTTCAACATCACGGCGCCGTCATCATCTAACAATCGCCCTTCCACCATGGTATTTAACTCAGCACATACATCCGTAATTTTTGCACCAGTAATATATTCAGCTAAGTGTGCAGCATGCGTACCAATATCACCCATGACAGAACTTTTACCTGATTTTTTTGGGTCGGTTCTCCAAGCTGCTTGTGCGTTTCCTTCGCGTTCTGATAATTTACTTAACCAACCTTGTGGGTACTCTACCCATATTTTTCTAATTTTTCCAAACTTACCATCCTTCACCATTGCTTTTGCTTGCTTGACCATTGGATATCCGGAATAGGTATGTGTTAGGCAAAGGGTTAAGCCGGTTTCGTCTAATTTTTGTTTTAATTGCTTTGCCTCATCTAATGAAAATGTAATTGGTTTTTCAATCACCACATGAAAGCCATATTCTAATGCCATCATCGCAGGTGCAAAGTGCGCAAAGTTGGGTGTTACAATCGTTACAAAATCGATACGCTCGTTCGCAGGCAGACTTGCTTCCTTTTTGATCATTTCATCATAAGTCAAGTAAGTGCGTTCCTTTGGCAAAAATAATGCCTCACCAGAAGCAACTGCTATTTCAGGATTAATGCTTAAGGCACCACAACTCACTTCAATTAAGCCATCCATATTGGCAGCCAATCGGTGAATTGCACCAATAAAAGCGTCTTTTCCGCCTCCGACCATTCCCATGCGTAATTTTCGATTCATATTTGAGATTTTAATGCTTTTGTATAATTTAAAATCCATTTTTATACGATGGATTATAACCTTAGCAATTTCCTTATAATTTCGCAAAAAACCCCCATTTTTAACTTAAAACTTTATAAAAAACAGGAAAAAAAAATTATATTTATCAAGTCATAAATTCTGGGAACTTATATAATATTTTGTAATGTCATCTAACGTGAATAGGCGTCAAATTTTAAAACAAGTAATCACTGGTTCTGCGGCTTTGGCAACAGGCGTTGTGGTCCCTTCAAATTTAATTGCATCAGTGAAACAAGGACTTCAAATCGATAACGAACCCTTTTCTTTAAAAGGAAAAATTAACCATTCTGCTTGCAGATGGTGTTATAGTCAATATCCAATTACAGAATTAGCTAAAAACTTCAAAGCAATGGGGATGGTGGGGATGGATTTGGTAGGCCCTTCCGAATGGCATGTGCTCAAGGAAAATAATTTAGTGTCCACCATGTGCAATGGTGCTGAGATAAGTTTGACCAAAGGGTTTAATGACCCAAGTTATCATGATACCTTGGTTAAGAATTATACCGATCATATTAATTATGTTGCAGATGCAGGCTATACCAATTTAATTTGTTTTTCAGGAAATAAAAAGGGCATGGATGATGAAACTGGATTAAACAACTGTGCAACTGGATTAAAAAAGATAATGGCCTTGGCTGAAAAAAGAGGGGTCATGATTCAGATGGAGTTATTAAATTCAAAAGTAGATCACAAGGATTACATGTGTGACAGATCCGTTTGGGGTGTTGAATTGTGCAAGCGTATAGGGTCGCCTAATTTTAAATTGTTGTTTGACATTTATCATATGCAAATTGATGAAGGAGATGTTATTCGTACCATCAATGCAAATCATACTTATTACGGACACTATCATACAGGAGGTGTACCTGGCCGTAATGAAATAGATGAGCGTCAGGAATTATATTATCCTGCTATCATGCGCGCAATTGTTGCTACTGGATTTAAGGGTTATGTGGCACAGGAGTTCATCCCTTCAGATAAAGATCCAATGGTGTCACTCAAAAAAGCAATTGAAATTTGTGATATTTAAAAATAATTAACTCGATTAAATTTATATTTTATGATGAACAGACGCGAAGCATTATCAAGAGTAGCCATTATTATGGGCGGAACCGTTTTAGGCGCTGAAGCATTTTTGTCAGGATGTACCACAGCAAAAACAGGTTTGGTTTTTTCTGCAGAAGACATTGCATTTTTAAATGAAGTAGGGGAAGTAATTATTCCTGCAACCAATACGCCTGGCGCGAAGGAAGCCAATGTGGGTGCGTTTATGTCAGTGATGGTGCGCGATTGTTATGATGAAAAAAATCAAAATATTTTCATGGAAGGGATGCGTGCATTACAATTTAAGGAAGCGAAGGCGAAAATTGGCAAATCCTTTATGGAAGCAAACGAAAAAGAGCGTCATGATTTAATTAGTGCACTTGACAAGGAAGTGCAAGCAATTAAAGAAGCAAAAAAAGCGAATCCAGATAAAAAAACAGGCAACGAAAAACATTATTTTACCATGATGAAGGAATTAACGCTAACTGGATTTTTTACTTCAGAAGTAGGGGCGACCAAAGCGCTTCGCTATGTGGCTATTCCTGGAAGATACGAGGGCTGTGTACCATACGCTAAAGGAGATAAGGCTTGGGCATAATTTTTTTACCAAGCCAGCTATTTAGCTAAAGAATTTAAGTGATTTATATTTTCATTAAGTTTTAACAACATTTCTAATAAGCATCAATTACCATTTTAATTTATTTTATGTCAAATTCAAGAAGAAGTTTTTTACGCAACACCGCATTGGCTAGTTTAGCATTGGGTACCCCATTTAATAATCAGCTATTTGCGATGGCACAAAAGAAAAACAAGTTTGGCATTCAGTTGTGGACAGTAAAGGAAGCATTGGCTAAAGATCCATTAGGGGTGTTGAAACATTTATCTAATTGTGGGTACAAGCAAATTGAAAGTTTTGAGGGTGCCAATGGCATGTTCTGGGGTATGAAAAATACGGAGTTTAAAAAACAAATGGGTGACTTAGAGATGAACATGATTGCTTCACATTGTGATATCAATAAGGATTTTGAACGCAAGGCTGGGGAAGCAAGTGAAATTGGAATGAAGTATTTAATATGTCCGCACATAGGTGCACAAAAGTCTATTGATGATTATAAGCGATTTGCTGATCAATTTAATAAGTGTGGCGAAATAGCGAATAAGAATGGCATTCGTTTTGCTTATCATAATCATGATTATTCCTTCAAAGCAATGGCAGGTGGAATGCCACAGGATGTGTTGATGAATGCAACAGATGCTAATTTGGTCGATTTTGAAATGGATATTTATTGGGTAGTAGCAGCTGGCGCCGATCCTATTGCATATTTAAAGAAATATCCTAATCGTTTTAAATTATGTCATGTAAAGGATTTGATTAAAACACCAACAGGGCATGAGTCATGCTTATTGGGTAAAGGAACCATTGATTTTAAAAACATTTTATATGTAGGTGCGCAAAATGGTTTAAAATTTCACATCATTGAACAAGAATCCTATACCGGTACTACTGAATTAGATTGCGCTAAAGAAAATGCAATTGCTTTAAATAATTTAGATTGGAGAGCATAAATTTAAAGTCGGTTCTGTTTTTTTAGTTCAGACAAGGCATGGTAAAGGGTATCTAAATTTTCAATAGTATTAAATGCATTGATGGAATAGCGCATATACACATCATTCTCCTGACGCATGATTGGAATTTCAATTTTGTATTCAGTAAATAATGTTCTTTGTAAAATTTCAGGCTCTTTGGTTTTGATTGGGATACTGATCATTTGCCCAATCCATTCGCTTGTTAATGGGCTAATAGGTTTTGATTCTAGTAAATCATAAAAGCGTTGCGCGTTAGCAAGGACCATTTCATGACATTCATTGCGAACAGTGATCCAGTCATGTTCGGCCATAAATTTTATACAAGTAGGCACTGTTAAAAATGCCGAAAAGTCACGTGTACCGATCATTTGGTGGTAGTCCAAAAAATGAGAATGAGAAGGTTTCAATGCTTTGTAGCCCCAACTTACAATGAGCGGATCACAAAGATGCTGCACTGATTTGTGCGCGTATAAAAAACTACAACCTTTGGGCGCCATCATCCATTTATGACATGCACCTGTATAAAAATCGGCTTGAATTTCACCTAAATTGAATGGGATATGCCCTGGTACATGTGCCCCATCGACAATAGTGAGGAGTCCTTTTGATTTTGCAATTTCGCAAACTTCTTTTACGGGGAAAATTAATCCTGTTGAACTGGTGATTTGACTTATAAATATTGCTTTTGTATTTGGGGTAACGCCTGCAAAAAAATCAGTAATGAATTTTTCTTTCGTTGTAATGGGCAAATTAATTTTTTGTCGACGATAAGTGGCACCCGCTTTTTCACAATAAAAATTCCAGGTCCGATCGCAGGCACCATATTCAATATCCGTGGTTAATATTTCATCTCCCGCTTTTAAAGGAAAATTTTTTGCAATAAGGTTAATAGCGAAGGAAGGGTTAGTGACATACACCAAATCATCTTGATCTGCACAGCCAATATATTTTGCTAAAGCAGCTCTTGATGCTGCTAAATAGTTAACACCATCAAATACAATAAACTGCACCGGTTCAGCTTCCAATACCCTTTGCCAATGTTGGTAATTTTCAAATATAGGTTTGGGTGTTGCACCAAAGGAACCAAAATTTAAAAATGTGATTGCTGGGTTTAATAAAAATTGATCTTGAAAGTTTTTCATAAATAAATTTTAAAATATAAGTGCACAAAGCATTGCAAGACGATATCAGGAACAAAGTTAAAGTTACCACTTAATCAGGGACATAAAAAAACCCTTCCACTAGTTTAAAGTGAAAGGGTTTATGATTAAGTAGTTTTATTTAAACACCCAAACTCCAACCTTCACGGTAGGTACGTTTAACGAACTGATTTGCTTCGTCAAAGTTGGTGATCTTCATATTTGGTCCATCCCATAACAATTGAACGTTACGACCTGGATAAATTATTTTTCCTTTTGCAGTTTTTTCTTGCGCTTTGATATCATAACTACGAATCGCTAAGTTGCCCATTAATACAGATTCAGTTAATGGTCCTGCAATATCAAAATTAGAACTCAAGTTTTTAGCTAAATCACTTCCAGGGCCTGCGATACAAGCTTCTACCCATGCCGCATAGTGACCTTCAGCACCGCCTTTTACTAAATCAACTGTACTTGGAACAGTAGTTGTTTTTGTCAAACTAGTAGGTAATAATTGTGGATTGACACCATAGGTACCTGCCATCATTTTGCCTTTCGTTCCTTCAAAAATAATACCGTTACCGCCATCACCCATTTGTTCGTTAGGTCCTAATTCAGAAGGTCTTTCTGGTTGTATACCGCCATCCATCCAATGTAATTTAATTTCAGTCTCCTTATTTTTACCCTTATGTTTATTGAATTGTCCTTTGAAAGTTAAAATAATATGAGATCCCATTGGTGGACTATCAGGTGCATCTAATTTTTGCCAAGGTGCAGTATATCTTGTTGCGATACTACATTCAGCAGCCACTGGATAACCCAAACCTAATACAGCAAAACCTGGTGCCATAATATGACAAGCCATATCACCCAATGCACCGGTTCCGTAATCCCACCAACCTCTCCAGTTAAATGGTAATATACCATCGAAGTAATCTTTTTTAGGAGCGGTACCTAACCATAAATCAAAATCTAATTCAGCAGGAATTGAAGAGGGTGCTGTAGGACGTATTGCACCTTGCGGCCATACTGGACGATCCGTGTAACAATAAATCGTATGCACATCTCCAATTAAGCCAGCGTTATACCAATCTTGTAACTTACGAACACCATCACCTGATGCACCTTGGTTACCCATTTGTGTAACTACATTATGTTTTCTTGCAGCTTCGGTCATCATCCTTGCTTCGTAAATATCATGTGCAATTGGTTTTTGAACATAAACGTGTTTGCCTAATTGCATTGCAGCCATTGCTTGTACTGCGTGCATATGATCAGGAGTAGATACAGAACATGCATCAAAATATTTGTGCTCCTTATCTAACATCTCTCTGTAATCCTTATAGTATTTTGCTTTAGGATAGCGTTGACGACTTTTCACTGCTTGTCTATCATCTACATCACATAAAAAAGCGATATCTGCTTTTCCAGAATTGTAAAAATTAAATAAATCGCTTTCGCCTTTCCCACCGGATCCGATACCGGCAACTTGTAATTTATCACTTGGCGCAATAAATCCTTTTCCTCCTAATACGTGTCTTGGTACAATATAGAAACCTCCCATTGCAAGGGCAGAGTTTCTTATAAAATCTCGACGACTGTTATTTGATTTGTTCTTGGACATAGCAAACGGTTAATGGTTATAAAATCTTATTTTTTAAGTATGTTAAATTATATAAAAATTGGGATAATTTGAAATAATTTTTACCAATGAAGTTCCCCCCTAGGTCCATTTGCCCAATTAAGCTTAAATTGCCCTATAATTTTATGCTATGAGTACAAATATCAATGCACTTAAGGACTATTTCAATACTGGCGCAACCCAAACCTATGCTTTTAGATTACTTCAATTAGAAAGGCTTAAGAAAGCGGTAATGGATTCGGAAAAAATATTATATGAAGCATTGCATGCCGATCTTAAAAAAACAGACGAAGATGCTTGGGCCACCGAAGTTGGATTTTTCCTAAGTGAATTAAATCATACGATTAAGCATTTACAGGAATGGATGCAACCTAAATCTGTTGCCACTAATTTGGTGAACATGCCTTCGACAAGTTATACCATTCAAGAACCTTTGGGCGTGGTTTGTATTATTGCACCTTGGAACTATCCATTTCAGTTATTATTTACCCCATTAATCGGAGCCATTGCTGGAGGTAATTGTGCCGTATTAAAACCAAGTGAATTTGCGCCAGCTACTGCAAAAGTGATGGCTGAGATAGTAGAAGGGCTTTTTCCAAATAACTATATGCTTTATTTAGAAGGGGATGGCGCTACCGTATTGCCACCCTTATTAACGGAGAATAGGTTCGATCATATTTTTTATACAGGTAGTACAGCGGTGGGGAAAATAATTTACAAATACGCTGCGGAAAAATTGGTACCCGTTACTTTAGAATTAGGTGGTAAAAGTCCGGCCGTGATTACTGCTGATGCAAATTTGAGAGTAGCAGCGCGTCGTCTGGCAAGCCCTAAATTTTCAAATTGTGGTCAAATGTGTATTGCACCAGACTATATTTTAGTACCCACTGATTTAAAGGATAAATTAATTAAAGAATTGATCATTGCGATTCAATCCTTTTATGGAGTAGATGCAGAAGCGTCAGAACATTATGGTAAAATTATCAATGACAAACAATGGTTGCGCATCACTAGTTATTTGTCGGAAGGGGAAATTGTTTATGGTGGAAAATCAAATAGAGAAAAATTATTTATTGAACCTACTATTATGACAGGGGTTCATGCAGATGCAAAAATTATGCAGGATGAAATTTTTGGACCTATTCTTCCTATCCTTACTTATGCAAATAAAGAAGAGGCCTTGGCCATTATTCAAAAAAATCCAAACCCTTTGGCATTCTATGTATTCACTGAAAATAAAAATGATGAAGCCTATTGGTTAACCAATGTGCCTTCAGGTGGGGCTTGTGTTAATAATGCCACTATGCATATTACCAATCACGAATTACCCTTTGGTGGAAGGGGTTTCAGCGGCACTGGAGGCTATCATGGCAAATTAAGTTTTGATACTTTTACGCATACAAAGTCGGTATTAAAAACACCCACCTGGATAGACCCTAGTTTTAAATATCCGCCTTATAAAGGCAAGGCTTGGTTATTAAAAAGATTAATTGGTTAATTTCAAATAAAATAGATTGAAAAATAAAAAAAATGTTATGATAAAAATTGCCATCGCT
>JBEATG010000184.1:0-2973 GCA_041162035.1 Bacteroidota bacterium | reverse complement strand
ATCTTCGATGGCAGTTCCCCATACATTATATTCTTGCTCATTATCATGCAGCTTATCGTCCTTATATAAATTTTTTCTTGGCATGCCATCTTTCCCTAAAAAATGATCCTTTAAACGAATAGTAATTAAATTTGATTGCGTATTATTATATTGTTCAATATCAGCATCATACTTTGATGTACCATTGATCGTGATGTTATTATTTACTTCATTTATTTTTAATTGGGTAAACAACCAATGTTCCATAGATAATAATAATGTATCCTGGCGCAACTTACTATCTCCTGCAGTTCCCTGACCAGGAATATTATTTAATGTATGACCTGCATTATAAAATGGGCGCCATGCGGTTGGTATACCCAAACGCAAACAATGTTGATAAAGGATCAATGACCCATATTTGAAACTATGGTAATCATAGGAACTATCATAGGGTACTGTTAAATCAGCAAGACCAGCTGCATTATATAATGGAGCATCTCCTTTTTTTATCCATTTATAATCAATGATGGATCCCCACAAATTAAACACCCCTTGTACTTTAGTTGAAAAACCGGCACTTCCCCCATTGCCTTCTAAATTTCCCCATTTAGACTGATCAATATCTGAAGGAATTTCATCCTGATCCATATAGGCCACCGATAACGCAGTCATTGCGCCAGCCGAACTACCTGCTAAAAATATTTGATTTTCATCTATTCCATATTTTGATGCATTTTTTCTGAAAAATCGAACTGCCGCACGTGCATCCTGTTGCGCTCTGTACATGGCTTCATGATAATCCTTATTGGTATTGGTTGTCGCAATACCCAAACGATAGTCAATAGAGGCAACCACAAAACCCTTTTTCCCTAACCTGATCCCTAACTTATTACTGATTGAACTTGACTTATTGTTATTTCTAAAACCACCCCCATGGATAAAAATAACCATGGGTCTTTTTTTGACAGTATCCACCGCGGGTGGCATAAATAAATTCAATAGCAATTTCTCATTTTCCCCTTTTAAGTTAATGGCTTCTCCATAAGGAATATCTATCAAAGAATCGATGTTTGTAAAAACATCATGTTTATATCTTTTTAAATCAGCATTATCTTTTTGCATATTGTTTTGTGCCAATACATCTAACTGCATCAAAATCAATAATATTAAATTAAAATAAATTATTTTCTTTTTCATTCAATATGCTTTTTCTAATTCAGATTAAACTACAAAAATTAAATTGTATCATTAATCAGGATTTGCTTTTATAATTACAAGTTGATAATTTTTTCCTTTGGAACCAATGACTTCATGATACTCCATGCAATTAAATACGCCACTGCACAAAAAGCAAACATCATTGAATAAGCAGTCGTTAAGGAACCACGAACTGCTTCCTTTTGAATCTGAATAAACAACTCATATTGTGAAGGATCCACTGCTTGTAATTTTGCTTGAATATCCATGGTTAAATTTGACCAATCTTTTTGTGCCACATTTACCAATATCCCTTTTTTGTCTGTAACATTTAGTGATACCACTTTGTTTAAATAATCTGAAAAGTCAGTACTTGTAGCACTTGACCAAGTCGCATTTACCGCTTTCAATTTGTAGCTGTCAAACAACCAACCGCCCACTTTTGAAACCACAACACCACCTAATCCACCAGCCATTCCTCCAATACCTACCACTGTTGCAATGGATCGTTTTGGAAACATATCAGATACAGTGGTGTAAATATTTGCAGACCATGCCTGATGCGCTGACGCTCCAATACCTATAAATATAACGGGTACCCAATAACTCAAATAACCCAAAGGTTGTACCGCTAAAACCACCAAAGGAATAAATGCAATCATCAACATGGCTTTCATACGTCCATCATATGGCTTCATTCCTTTATTGATAAAATAAGTAGGGAAATAACCGCCTCCAATACTACCTACCATCGTCATACTATACAATACCGTTAATGGAATGATGATTGCAGTGCCTTCCATACTATACTGGTCTTTTAAATACCCTGGTAACCAAAATAAGAAAAACCACCAAACTCCATCGGTCATAAACTTACCAATAGCAAAAGCCCAGGTTTGTTTATAACCCATCAATGTAGCCCATGAAATTCGATTGGTCACTTTTCCATCTACCACTGTATCCTCCACCTCAGTATGATCAGTGATGTATTCCAGCTCATCTGCAGATAATCTTTTTTGCTCTGCGGGCTTATCATAATAGATAATCCAAAAAATTAACCACAAGAATCCAATAGCCCCAATGATAAAAAATGCTTCCTCCCAACCCCAAGTGGTTACGATCCAAGGAACAGATAGTGGTGCTAATATGGCACCAACATTAGTACCTGAATTAAATATACCTGTAGCAAATGCTCTTTCTTTTTTTGGAAAATATTCAGCTGTTGCTTTAATTGCTGCTGGAAAATTACCCGCTTCTCCGAAACCTAACAAAGCCCTTGATAACATAAAACCTGCAATTGAAATTGGCACTGCCGTAATTCCTACCCATCCTAAAACGGTCGCTACCATCATACCGGCTGGAACCGCATAAGCATGTAAAATTGCAGCTAATGACCAGATAATGATCGCCCAAGAATACCCTGCTTTTGTACCTAATTTATCAACAATACGCCCTGCAAACAATAAACTGATTGCGTAACTAAATTGAAATACCGAAGCGATGTTTGCGTAATCACTATTGCTCCAATCAAATTCACGCTCCAAAGTGGGTTTTAATAAACTCAACACTTGGCGATCTAAATAATTTACGGTTGTTGCAAAAAACAATAACGCACAAATTGACCAACGATATTTTCCAATAGTAGTTTGTTTCATTTACTTTGTTTTAATTG
Organism: Bacteroidota bacterium; assembly: GCA_041162035.1. GTDB lineage: Bacteria > Bacteroidota > Bacteroidia > Chitinophagales > Chitinophagaceae > Sediminibacterium. The sequence goes on along the minus strand of JBEATG010000184.1, from coordinate 122 downwards.
TTTGGATTAGTTCCAACACTTTTATTGTTTCTGTTTCAATAGTCGCATATTCCTTTGCTTCCATTAATTTTTTACTAATTAACTTACTGCCCATACCCACTGCACATACCCCTGCTTTAAAC
>JBEATG010000181.1:0-3653 GCA_041162035.1 Bacteroidota bacterium | reverse complement strand
GATCAAATCAAAGAATTTTGTGCAGGTTACGAACAAATAATAGAAAAATCAGGTGGTATTGATTTGCAAATATTAGGCATTGGTAAAAATGGTCATATTGGATTTAATGAACCAGGTTCTAGTTTTTATTCAAAAACGAGGGTAATACATTTAGACCAACAAACAAGAATTGCAAACACCTATGAATTTCACGATTTGAATAAAGTACCTAAACTTGCTATCACTGTAGGTATTAGTAGTATCATGAAAGCCAAAAAAATTATTTTATTGGCTTGGGGAAGTAAAGCAGATATTGTAGCAAAGGCAGTAGAAGGAAATATTACGGAACAAGTGCCTGCAAGTGTTTTACAAAACCATGATGATTGTACATTTGTGATAGATGAAATAGCTGCTTCCGATTTAACCAGACATAAATCACCTTGGCTTACAGGAAGTACCGATTGGACCCCAGCGCTGATTAAAAAAGCAGTTATTGAATTAGCGTTAAAATTAGATAAAACAATTTTAAGCTTAACAGCAAATGATTATACGGAAAATAGTTTGGCCGACTTACTAGTTTTAAGAGAATCAGTTTACGATATTAATTTACAAGTGTTTTATATGTTGCGGGATACTATTACTGGATGGCCAGGTGGCAAACCCAATGTTGTTATTCCAGCGCATCCAGAACGTAGTAATCCTTTTCCAAAAAAAGTTTTAATATTCTCCCCTCACCCTGATGATGATATCATAAGTATGGGCGGAACATTTATGCGATTACAAGATCAAGGACATGACGTTCATGTTGGCTATCAAACCAGTGGTAATATTGCAGTGACCGATGAATTTGTTACCCGATTTTTAGACTTTGCCGTTGGTTTTGAAGATTTGTTTGGCATAGACAATAAAAAAAGTCAAGAAATATTAACCAATGCACGCGCCTATTTAGCAAGTAAAAAATCAGACCATATAGATACTGCTGAAATTAGAGCGATTAAAGGACTTATTCGTCGTTGTGAAGCAAAAGCTACTTGTCGCTATGTTGGCTTGAAAGATGAGAACCACCATTTTTTAGATTTGCCTTTTTATGAAACTGGGGCCATTGAGAAAAAGCCAATGAGTGAATTAGATATTAAAATCACCATGGATTATTTGAATAAATTGCAACCGCACCAAATTTATTGTGCAGGTGATTTAGCGGATCCACATGGTACCCATAAAGTTTGTTTAGAGATTATATTTGAAAGTTTACGCCGACTTAAGGCATCAGGAGCAGAATGGATCAAAGATTGTTGGGTTTGGTTGTACAAAGGCGCTTGGCAGGAATGGGATATCTCCGAAATTGAAATGGCGATGCCAATGAGCCCAGATCAGGTATTAAAAAAGCGTTTTGGCATATTCATACACCAATCCCAAAAGGACAGTGTACCCTTCCAAGGCTCAGATGCAAGGGAATTTTGGCAAAGGGCGGAAATTCGCAATGCGCATACCGCAGATATCTATGCACGCCTAGGATTGACCAAATATGCTGCTATTGAGGCATTTGTACGCTGGCAATATTAGAAATTAGTACCGATAATTGACTTTTTCCTTGGGGGAATGAGGTATTTCAAATATATTTGCACCCCCTATAACTAGGGAAATGGCTGCGTAGCTCAACTGAATAGAGTACCTCACTACGGATGAGGGGGTTTTAGGTTTGAATCCTAACGCGGTCACAAAGCCCCACGAGAAATCGTGGGGCTTTTGCATTCACAGAGACGCATAAAGCTTGCTTTAATGCGGCGATGAGAATGCAAAAGCAAAAACATCAGCGAAGCTGATGTTTTTAAAGGGCTTTGGGTAAGCCCAATACGAGAGGCTGCGCTTGAACAAAGTGAAAGCGCCATCCAAAGATTCTTGGATAAACTGCGCTTGAACAAAGTGAAAGCGACATCCTAATAAATTCTTTCTGTATTTGCTGCGCTTGAACAAAGTGAAAGCACCATCCTAATATTCTTGTATTTGCTGCGCTTGAACAAAGTGAAAGCGCCATCCAAAGATGAATGAAAGGCTAATATTCTTTTATCCCAAAATCATAATAGTAAACTGGCTTCCCTACAGATGGGAAATTAAACTTAAGTGATAACTGATTCACGCCTACTTTAAGCAATTTCATCGCTTTATCTGAAAGTAAGGATTCACTAATTTTTACCTCCGGATCATTCTTTAAAAAATTATTGAACTGCATCACATAAGCTCCGTTAATATAAACATCGGTGATCCCGGTATTACATGCGACCAATGATAGTTTTGATGGAAGAGCAGTTAAAGTAAACTCCTTATTTAAAAACAAACTGTTCGTATTCCAAGTGGTGTTTACTTTGTGTGCATTATTACTTTCAATCCCAAAAGGCGCTTCCCCCAATTTAAAATCAGCTATTGTTGTATTTTTAATCCAATCGTTTGAAGGCGCTGTAAAACGATAGTTCCATTGTTGCGCTGTATTCATTGAAAGTGGTAAAATGTATTTACCAGTAATGGTTGGCTTAAAAAATTGTTGATGCAAAGCAGCATATTTTGTGTCAGGTAGTTTACCCACTTTGCGATCATAAGTCATCCATCCACTTATCTCATCTTCCACATCACTTATTTGGGTATACACCACTGCATTTAATCCATACTTTTTAAGCTGAAATAAATCATCCAATAAAATTGTATACTTTTCTATTAATTCATCCGATGATTTCACAACGCCTTTTTTAAAGTCAATGGTCCAATTGGTTTTTAATTTGGTTTCCGTTTTTAAATCAGGGGTCCATAAATGACCAGGAATCAATAAATCAAAACCGCCTGCTTCTCCCAAAACCATGGCCCGATCATCATTTTTAGTGACCAAGGCAATCGCAGGATGAATGGTATAATCATGAAAATCCCTGATATCACCTACCTTCTTATCATGCCATCCACTTGCATTAATCACTAATCTAGTAGGATCCTTTGCTTTTAATGCTGCGGTTAATCTTTCGGTATCATATTGTCCCCAACTTTCATTAAATAACACCCATTGAATAATAGATGGATGATTGTACAATTGATCCACAGTTATATTATGTTCTAATTCAAAATCACTAGAATTCAAATTACTTTTTGTGTCAATAAATTTTGTTGGACTCACCATATCCTGCCAAACTAAAATGCCTAATTGATCACAATGATAATACCACCTTTCAGGCTGCACTTTCATATGCATACGATCCATATTTGCGCCAATCTTTTTTAAATAGGCAATGTCATATCGTAAGGCTTGGTCAGATGCAGGCGTCAATATGCCATCCGGCCAATACCCTTGGTCTAGTGGCCCAAGCTGGTAAATGATTGCATTGTTTAATAAAATGCGCATATACCCTTCTTGATCACGCCCCATTGAAATTTTTCGCATCCCAAAATAACTACTTACCTCATCCACTACTTTTCCATCTTTTACCAAACTTAATTTTAAATCATATAAAAAAGGATTTGTAGGACTCCACAACTTTGGTTGATTTAATTGTAATGAAACAAGTTCATCATCTGCAGCAATTGAACTTGCAATTTCCTTTCCTTGATCAAAAGCTTGAATTTTTATACGAGTACCTTGCGTTGCACCAACTAGTTTGGTTTGTAATGATATCGTTGCGTTATCAATATTGGGA
>JBEATG010000178.1:0-3487 GCA_041162035.1 Bacteroidota bacterium | reverse complement strand
CTCCAAGGCCCTTCATTGACTTGATGGTTTTCTGCCCCATCTTTGTAGGCATCGTTGGCTGTTTCATGGTCGTCCCAGATACAAATCCACGGGAAATTTTGGTGGAGTTTTCTCAGGGCGTAATCCATGCGATATGAGCTGTAGCGCAAGCGATATTCATTCAAGTCGACTATTTCAACCGCAGGATCCCATATTCGGTCTATGTTTCCATTGGGCCCAAAACCACCTGTTTCATATTCATAGATGTAATCTCCAAGCATTAAGATGGCATCGACATCGTTGCGATTAGCAATTGCATCGTAGACGTTGAAATAACCGGATTCTAAGTTGGCACAAGAAACGCATGCCAATCTCATGTTTTGAACATCTCCAAGGGGAAGAGTTTTTGTTCTCCCAACCAAACTATAGGCTCCGTTATGTTCAAATTCATAGTAATAAAACGTGTTGGGCTGCAATCCCATCACATCAATTTTTACGGTGAAATCTACGGTGGAATCTGTGGTATAAGTTCCGGATGCCACAATGTTTTGGAATTGATCGTCCGTCGCCATGTGATAGGTTCCCACGAGGGTTTGTCCAAAATCTTGTGGTGTGATGCGTGTCCAAATAATTACACGGTCGCTTAATGGATCGCCTGAAGCAACTCCATGGTAGAATGGCGCAATGCATTCTACAGGTGAAACACTCGTTTGAGAATATAAATTTGCAAAACAGCTGATTGCGAACAGGAATAAAATGCTTTTCATGCCAATGAATTTTAGGCAATATTAGCTAGTTTATTTATCTAAGATGTAAACGGAATATTAATTTACCTAGGGATTTTTGAAAAAGTTTTGATGTGCTTTTTACTTCCCAATACAAGCATTTAATGAAGAAAATCATTGGGTATTACGCGCCTATTGTTGAAGATTGAAGCATCTTCCATATTTTTTAATACGTCCTAAACACTGCTGAAAAATAACAATAGTAGAAGGTAGCTAGTATTTAATAAACTACCTTCTACTAATCGTTTAATTAATAGAGCCTGTAACGCGCTTCATAAATTGGTTCAATGCATCTTTTTGTGCTACGCCATTTTTAATTTCCTTATGGACTTCAATTGCCCCAGAAAAATTAGAAAGTAATTCTCCAATGACATCGCGCAAAATGTGTTAGCCTTCCTAAATTTATTTTAGAAAATAACCCATTAAAATCTACCCAAATTCATTACTTTATTCCAAGCGGCAACAAAATCATTTACAAATTTCCCTTTAGAATCATTGCTAGAATAAATTTCTGCAATGGCACGCAATTCAGAATTTGAACCGAAGATAAGGTCTGCACGGGTAGCTGTCCATTTTGGTTCTCCCGTTTTACGATTTGAGCCTACAAAAATTTCACCTGCATCGTTAGTTGCTTTCCATGTAGTGCTTAAGTCTAATAAATTTACAAAGAAATCATTGCTAAGTGTTTCTGGAGTATTGGTTAATACACCATACTTAGAACCATCAAAATTTGCATTTAATACTCTCATGCCTCCAACCAAAGCTGTCATTTCTGGTGCAGTTAATGTTAGCAATTGAGCCTTATCCACTAATGTTTCTTCAGTAACAGAAACACATTTTGCATTTTTATAATTTCTAAATCCATCAGCTTTTGGTTCTAATACCGCAAATGATGCAACATCGGTTTGTTCCAAAGTAGCATCACCTCTGCCTGGAGTAAACGGAACAGAAACAGTTAGACCAGCATTTTTAGCTGCTTTTTCAATGGCTGCACATCCACCCAATACAATTAAATCTGCCATAGAAACATTTTTATCAAATTCTTTCTGTATTTTTTCATAAATATCCAACACTATTTTTAATTGCTCTGGACTGTTAGCTTCCCAATTTATTTGAGGCTCCAAACGAACACGAGCACCGTTGGCACCGCCGCGTTTATCTGAACCACGGAATGTAGAAGCTGAAGCCCAAGCCGTAGAAACTAATTGAGCAACCGAAAGTCCGCTTGATAAAATTTTACTTTTTAAAGTTGTGATGTCGTTATCGTTTAATTCATATTTTGCAACAGGAACAGGATCTTGCCAAATCAATGTTTCTTTAGGAACTTCTGAGCCTAAATAACGAGCAATTGGTCCCATATCACGATGCGTTAGTTTAAACCAAGCTCGTGCAAAAGTATCGGCAAATTGGTCAAAATTTTCATGGAAACGTTTTGAGATAGGTGCGTAAATAGGGGAGAGCTTCAAAGCCATATCCGCTGTAGTCATCATAGGCGCATGAAACTTTTTAGCATCATGTGCATCTACTACAGCGGTGGCAGCAGTTTCGTCGGTAGGTGTCCATTGATGTGCACCGGAAGGACTTTTAGTTAATTTCCAATCGTATTTAAACAGGGTATCAAAATAACCATTATCCCAAGTGGTAGGATTTGGTTTCCAGGCACCTTCTATGCCGCTGGTAATGGTATCGGAACCATGCCCCTTACCAAAACTATTTTGCCAACCCATACCCTGTGCTTCAATAATTGCTCCTTCGGGTTCTACACCTACATGGCTATCACTTGCGGCACCATGTGCTTTACCAAAAGTATGACCACCTGCTACCAACGCCACTGTTTCTTCATCATTCATAGCCATGCGGGCAAAAGTTTCTTTAATATCTATAGCTGAGGCTAAGGGGTCAGGATTTCCATTAGGCCCTTGCGGATTCACATAAATCAATCCCATTTGAACTGCAGCCAGAGGGTCGCTAAGGTCACGCTCTCCTGTGTATCGCGTATCCCCCAACCATTCGGTTTCATTACCCCAGTTAATGTCTTGTTCGGGTTCCCAAATATCTTCACGACCGCCAGCAAATCCAAAAGTTTTGAAACCCATAGATTCTAATGCACAGTTTCCAGCTAAAATCATTAAATCTGCCCAAGAAATTTTATTGCCATATTTTTGTTTAATAGGCCAAAGTAAAAAACGGGCTTTGTCTAAATTTCCGTTATCAGGCCAACTATTAATAGGTGCAAAACGTTGATTACCTGTTCCTGCCCCACCACGACCATCCGAAATACGATATGTGCCAGCACTATGCCATGCCATACGAATAAACAACGGGCCATAATGTCCATAATCGGCAGGCCACCAATCTTGCGAAGTGGTCATTAATTCAAAGATGTCTTTTTTAACTGCTAGCAAATCCAATTTCTTAAACTCTTCGGCATAATTAAATCCATTGTCCATTGGGTTTGACAAAGAAGAATGTTGGCGAAGGATTCCCAAATTTAATTTATTGGGCCACCAATCTTTGTTTGAAGTTCCAGTGCCTGCAGTTTGTTTCATTTGTCCGTGCGGAAAAGGGCATTTGCTTTCGTTTGAATTGCTCATGTTTATTTTTTAAAATGAATAATGTTCTACAAATTTAATATATTAACCTATTAGATTTTATCAATTAAGTTTATATTTACATAAATTTAATCTATATGATCTCAATTCAGCAAATGCAATATATTCTTA
>JBEATG010000141.1:0-2939 GCA_041162035.1 Bacteroidota bacterium | reverse complement strand
TATTAATGGTGTTTGTTAAATAACTTTTGCTTCTTCTTTTAATAACTTAACTAATTCGTCCATATTGTCGGGCGCTATTAATTTAACACCAGTTTTTGCTGGGGGTAAACTAAATTCCTTGATACTGGTGTGTGTATTAGTTGAAATGGGTTCTACAATTTTTAATGGCTTTGTTCTGGCCGCCATAATACCGCGCATATTGGGAATTCTTTGTTCGGCCATTCCTTTTTGACAGCTAATAATCATGGGAAGGAGTACTTCATTGGTTTCTTCACCACCTTCAATTTCACGTATGATGGTTGCACTGTTGCCATTCAATTCTAAATGGTTGGCTAAGGATACAAAGGGAAGATCTAAGATTGCAGATAACATGGATCCGATACAAGCACTATTATAATCAATGGTTTCTTTTCCGGTCATGATTAAGTCATAAGATCCTTGTTTTGCAATGGCTGCAATTTGTTGTGCTATCGCATAGGAGTCATTACTATTCGCGTTTACACGGATGGCTTCGTCACCTCCCAATGCTAATGCTTTTCGTATAATAGGTTCTACCTCGGGTCCGCCAACAGTAATCAAATGAATATTGGTGCTTGGATCTTTTTCTTTTATTTCAATGGCCCTGACTAATGAGTACCACTCGTCATAGGGGTTAATGATCCACTGCACGCCGTTTTCATCGAACTTTGTATTACCTTCGGTGAACGCAATTTTAGCAGTGGTGTCGGGTGTTTTACTGATACAAACTAAAATGTTCATTGTCTATAATTTGATTTTGGTTGTTTATGCAACTAATGCAAATATAAGACAGTTTTTTTACCAACTAAGCACTAAAATGACTTCGGATGAATCGTATTGAAAAAATTATTGAATTTTTGAATCAGCAACCCAAGGATAATTTCTTAAGACATGCTTTGGCCCTTGAATACCTTAAAATTGGGGAGGATATTAAAGCAAGAGATTTGTTTATCGCCATACTCACCGAGTCGCCGGATTATGTAGGTTCCTATTACCATTTGGCCAAATGTTTGGAAAAGTTAGCAGAAAAAGAGGAGGCGATCATTTGGTATGAGAAAGGGATGGCAGCGGCTAAGTTGGCAAAGGATGATCATGCTTATCGAGAATTGCAGGGCGCTTATGAGGATTTGGTTTACTAATGGAAAGATGGGAAGATGGGAAGATGGGAAGATGCTATGACATTATGCATGGTAGCTTATACTTGGTTATTTAGATAACTAAATTTCTGAATATAATACTAGTTGAATGCAAAGTAGTTCCTGCACTGGCATTTTTTAAAGACCTTCTTTCGCAACATCCGCTACTACCTGAGTCGATTACTAATTTTGTCGTCAATGAGTTGAAAAAAATCGTCAGGTTTATAGGTTCTCCAAGCGGTAATTTCCATTAATTCAATATACCGATTTAATTTTTTTTGCAAAAAATCATATTGTGCGGCAGGGTGCAAATTAACTATAACTGCCCAACCTTCATTGTCCGCTAATTCTTCGTACCATTCCTCATAATAATCACGATCCCCATTATGAAAATTATACACATATTCACCCAATAAAATAAATTTGTTGATGCCATAGGACATTAGTGAATCTAATACTTCTCGCTTTAATAACATGATATCATTTTCAATGGCATCATTCCATTCTCCAATCAATTCTATAATCGCGAAGTTGGACTCGTATGCGACAAAGAGTATTTTTAGGTATAAATTTTTACTCCCAAATGTATCCCATTGCGGATGTATATAATAATTGTATACCGTTTGTGAAAATTCAAACTCACTGTAGGTTTGACCAAAAAAAATAGATTTGGGATCTTCGTCGGCTATATATAAATGGCGCCATTGAAAATAAGGCTCAATTTCGTGCATGCTACTTCAACTATTGGGTGTTTTTATGGTAGGCAATTAACCCTTCCATGGGGGATTTGGTGATTTTGCCTAATTCCATTTCATATACGAGTGCGAGTTGTTTAATGACATCCCTAAAAGCATAGGCAACACTCCCTGTGAAATGAATAGGGTACAACCAGGACTCATTTAATTTATTTAAATGGGTATAGAAAAAATCATTTAATCCATCCTCGATAATATTTTCAATCATGTAATGGCCGCGATGCTCACTTAAAAAAATAGCAAAGGAAGCCAAATATTTATTAGGTAAAGGTTCTTGGTAAATTTTATTTAAAATTTCAGAGCGATTTAAATTGTATTTTTTTTCAAAGCAAAGCATTAATTCTTCGTCAAAAGTTTTGTACAAAAAATATTGTAATACTTTTTTACCAAGGTAGGCGCCACTACCTTCATCGCCTAAAACATAGCCAAGTCCTGGGCTGTTTTTAGCAATTATTTTTCCATTATAATAGCCAGTATTTGATCCAGTGCCTAAAATACAAGCGATACCTTTGTTTTTTTGACAAGTGGCACGCGCGGCGGCTACTAAATCAGTTTGAATATCAAGGGTGGCGTTTTTGAAAACTAATTTCAGTGCTTTTTTTAAACTTTTTACATTGTCTGGATTGCTTAATCCTGTACCATAAAAGTAAATGGCATTTATTTTTTCAACATTGATCTTTTTTGAAAAGGCTTTCACTAAAATTGCAGCAATTTCATTCGTGGATAAAAAGTAGGGGCTAATGCCTATCGTGCTAATGGATTGTTTTTTATTATTTTGAACAATCGTCCATTGACATTTTGTTGCGCCACTATCTGCTATTATATAATTTTTCATAACTGCCAGTTAACAGTGAAATTAGCACAAATTAGTGGATACGCAACAGTATTAACTCCATTTTAAACATTAAATAATGTAATTTTGTAGTCAATAAAATGAACATGCAACAGAATAATACAAATTGGTTTACCCCCATTTCCTATGCCTTAATGATTATTGTCGGAATTGTGATTGGGGTGTTTGTTAAGGGAG
>JBEATG010000217.1:0-4248 GCA_041162035.1 Bacteroidota bacterium | reverse complement strand
TCAGCAAATAAATCAATAGTTTGTGCTGTTGCTTTCAGCTGCATTCCTAAAATGCATAAAAAAAGTAAACTGGTATGCAATTTAAACATAATGGGTATTTTAATACTAAAGATATTAATATTTACAATTCAATTTGATAACAGCAACATTGGCAATTTTATCTCCAATATACATTCCTGATATCCCATAATCCTTGATCTTAACATTAAACTCACCCTCAAGAGTAGGCTTGCCTTGCGCTAAAGTTAGTGTTCCTTTGGTCGTGGTTTTTTGGGCAACCCCATGTATGGTTAAAGTCCCTTCCACTTGGATAGGATAAGCCCCATCCTTTGAAAAGTTGATTTCTTTAATATTAGTGATGTAGCCTTTGAAATCCGCCTTTGGGAACTGCGTAGATTCCATATAATTTTCATTAAAATGATCCTCCATTAATTGATTCTCAAACTTGAAGCCCTTAATTAACACGCCAAAAATAATTTGTCCAGTGGCATCTACAAATTTTGAATCCACTTGATTATTGACTGCAGCAATTTTGACTAAGGCCCCTGTCGCATTAAAATATATTTGTCCTGATTTAGTGGCAAATACTTTTTGCCCATTGGCGGTTTGAAGCATCCCGCTAAATAATACAATTACTAATAAAGTTGCCGCGCTAGATAATGTTGCTCTTGTTTTCATATGTTTTATTAGCTTAAATATTTATAACAGGAATTTAACTTATATAAACGCTTGCGGTAGAAACTTGAACCGAAGAATAAATTCATTACAAAGATACAATTTTATTAAAAATTATTGCCATTATAGTTTGTTAATTAAAAAGGGAAATGATAACGATCATTCCCCTTTTTAATTTCAGAAAGTAAATTTATTATATATGACGCTCGCTTAATTAAACTGCAAAGGCACATTTATTTTTAAACTAAAGTTTCGTCCCATATTAAAAACACCCATGCGGCCACTGGCCTCGTTCATAGGGCCATACTTTAAACGGTTCAGATGATTTTGATAAGCAACATCAGCTATGTTTTGACCAACCAGAGAAACACTGAATAATGTTTTATTTTTAAGCTGCACTTGTGTACTAAATCCAATATTTAAAATGGTGTATGCAGATGTAACCGTTTCGGTATTATACCCCACAAATGGATTATTTTGTGCAAATACATTGTCTAATTGCATATTGATAAAGCTATTTCGGATGGCTTTAGATTTTTTAAACATTTCAATTCTTATTTCTGATAACAACCTTGCACTTGGTATACCTGGTAAATTAGTTGATCCATCTAAGGCTTCTTTAAACTGTCCACGTATTAAACTCAAACTGTTTTCTACATGCAGCCAGTCTAAAGGATGTGGATGAAAATCAACATTTAATTCTGCACCATATAAGTGTGCATCTTTTTGTCTAAATGCAAATGCATACAAATCATCCCCATGCTCAACAATAATGGAGTCACCCCCTGATTTTGCTGTTAATTTTTGATAAAAAATATAATCCTTCACAGTATTATAAAAAACATTGCCCGCAATACTCATGTGTTCATTGTTCCATTCAATTGCAGCATCAAACTGTAAGCTTTTTTCTGAAATTAAAGCTTCATTGCCATACTCAAATCTGTTGGTGCCTTCGTGCGCGCCGAAGGATGCAAGTTCAGCCATGTTTGGCGCGCGGAAACCGCGCGCAATATTAAATTTTAAGGTGAGCTGTTCGCTTATATCATGCGCTACTCCTATGGCGCCTGAAATATTATTGAACTGCTTATTACTCTCTTTTGGATCATAAACAGCAATGCATGCCATGCCTGGAGGACAATAATATTGTGCAGGGTTAAAAAAGTTCATCCATTTTTGATCATACCTAAGTCCACCACTCCAACTTGTTTTGTCTGTTCTTTTTTGGGTGTAATAAAATGCACCAATATCAAAGCTGGTATAATCAGGAACTAGTGCTTCTTCGCCCTTATTTGTATTTTTTTGCTGCATCCCATTTATACCAAATGTATTTTTCCAATTGTTTTTTTCTGCTTTTAAATATTGTATAGCGTAGTTGAAAGTTTTTAAGTCAAAAAATAATGCTTTCTCATTGTCGTTTAATACATTCCCAAATTCCATTCTTTGGTTTCTTTGTAATCCAAACGTAGCTTTTAAACGATCATTGCCAATTTTAATATTATTATCTAATGTATATTTAGTATGCTGTATTTTTTGCATCGGTACATTTGGAGAAAAACTTTTTGATTCTTCAGGCCCAACAATCATTTCTTTGGCAATCCCTTTTACATCCTTCAACATTATAAATTGACCATCATCTGAACGGTTACCTTCAACGATACCTAAGTGTTGGTAAAAATTACTAAAGGATAATTGTGAATATCCCCAATTTTTTTCTATGCCAATATAGGTGCCACCGTTGCGTTCTAAAAACCGGGAGTTAAAAACATAACCATCATACTTATTTTTATAATCACTAGCATTCTTTCCACTAAAATTGATTCCCCAGATATACCCCTTGTTATTTCCTGCAAGATCAAAGTGATTACCCATCATGCGATTATTACTTTGATAATTGGAAATGACATTACCTTTTATAATACCCTCGCTTACAGGAACATTTGAAATTATATTAATAACGCCCGCCAAAGCATCTGATCCATAAATTAAAGATGCTGGAACCTTTAAAACCTCGATTCTGCTTACGTTATACTCATCAATTTCAATACCATGTTCATCTCCCCACTGTTGTCCTTCTTGACGAATTCCATCATTCATCACTACTACTCTGTTATAACCTAAACCACGAATAATGGGTTTTGAGATAGCAGGGCCAGTAGTAATTTGCGACACCCCTGGCACTTTAGCTAATGCGTCAATTAAATTAGTTGCTACGCCCCTGAATAACTCCTCTTTTTTTATAATGGTAACCGGCGTCGGAGTTCTTCTTGTTGAAGTGGCTCTTAAAAAACTTGTAACAATTACATTTCCTCCTTCAAGAACGGAACTAATAAGCGTAAAATTAATGTCTGTGTTTTTTTGGAGTGTTATATTTTCAACATCAGTGGCATATCCAACGTAACTGATTTCCATTACATGTGAACCTGCCTCCAATTGTAATTTAAATTTGCCCTCTCCGTCAGCGATAGTACCTTTTTTAATTTCTGGCAAATAAACACTAGCACCTGGTAATGCTTTACCTGAGGCCTTATCCAATACTTTTCCGGTTAATATATATACTTGTGCATTTAACATGCTAGTAAATAACAAACCTGAACTTAATAAAAAGAATAAATAAATAAATTTTTTCATGAACTATTTTTTGTGATAAATAATACAACTCATCCTACTTATATTTTAAGTAGATGATGATTGTTTAAAAATGCTAACAAAAAATAGATGGCGGACCGCGTGAATCGGAGATAATAGCAAGCTGTGAAATTGGTGCTGCTATAAAAAATATATTACGCGATTGCGCAACAAAAGGTGGTTGTAAAATGACACTAAAGTCATACGTTACAAAAGGCGTAGTTGCTACTTGAAAATCGAATGTGCAATGAAGATCTGCTTTTTCAATTTGTTCAATAGGCAAATCCTTATGCACCGAACAACTTGTTGGATCGATATGCTTGGCAACTAGATCATGGATTGATTGTTGGGGCGTTATGCTAAATGCAAAAACCACTAGCATTACTAGCGCTATAAACTTCCGTATGGTTTTTTGGTATAACATTTAATATCAATCAAATTGAATGTAAAGTTACATTAAAATCAATAAGATTTTTAATAAATAGGATCTCCAATGGGGTGTTCTGCTTTAAAGGGCTGCCCAATTAATTTGGTGATGGTGGCGGCTAATTGCTTTTGGAATAATTGTTGGTCCTTGGTTTGTTCGCCCAGGGGTCCTATTTTTTTGACATCTGGCCCTAATAAAGCAAACCAAATACTTGACGCACCGGGTATTTTAGCACCATGACTTGTCCAACTATCAACAAATCCTCGGCCATGATCGGTGGTTATTAATATATAAGTATTGTCCTTATACCCTGGCGTTGCTTGAGCCCAATTCCAAATTTCTTTAATCCATGCATCTACTTTATGTGCAGCATCTAAATAATGATTGTAGGAACCATCATGCGCCCACTCATCTGTTTCACCAAAACTAATGAACATTGCTTTTGGTTTTTGGGTATTCAAATAATGCATTGCTTGATAATAGGTAAATACATCCAAGCATTCTGTCTCACGCCAAGGTTG
>JBEATG010000050.1:0-2693 GCA_041162035.1 Bacteroidota bacterium | reverse complement strand
AGATAATGCAGCTCGTATGAATTTTGATTTATTATAAAAGCTTGAAAAGTTAAACTGGGCACTTAATTGCTGTGAAAAAGTATTTTCAATCATATTCCCCAACTCCGGTGCCAACCTACTTGCACCCACCCAATTATAATTGGTTGATGCATTATAACTTGACATAATCCAATCCGTTAATGGAAACTTATTGGTGGGTATATCATATCTAAGGGTGACTCTTTGATTATACAAAGTATTGCGACCAGCACGAAGTAACATTCTTGTTAATGAATCCTTCTTCTCCTTGGTGTCAATACGGCCGCTCGGCTCATCTATTCTTGAATTTAAATTAGCCGTCATATCCAAGTTCAATGATCTGGTTAAACCCCAGCGCATATTAAATATACGACTCATAGTAAAATACTTATCATAAGTGGTATCCACTTTATCGGTAGTCCCATCAAATGAATTCACTACCCTTGGAATAAATTCACCAAATTGTCGGTCAAACACTGCGCGATAACTAATTAAACTTGGCTTTGGATTAAAATTAATTTCCTTCGCCCAGGTCAACCAAGGTGAACTTGATTTAATTAATTTTCTGAAGGGCTCAATTGATTTTCCATTATTATTAAAAGTATATCCAATTGCACCTCTTTGTTTGTCGATCTTGTTTTGTTGTACCGTAGGGCTTGATTGTGATAATTGAGAATAAGAATAACTAAAATCAAGATTACTCAAGCTGATCAAACTTTGTTTTTGCCCAGGTAAAAAACGGACATTGGTAAAGTTTAATGTTTTGATTGTGGTTTGATCAATAGATGCTTTTTGAACAGAATCCTTTTTCGCACCTGATAAGGCACTCATTTTGTCCTTGTATAATATGTCTTTATCAAATGGATCAAACTGTGGATTTTCCATAGTCCTGTTAATACCTGCAAACACAGGTAAGGAAATACGCACTTGTTTTGGCAGCAGTTTAGCTGCATCAATATTCGTAGCAATATCTAATTGCGTTAATCCAGTTTTGGCACGTTCATTCATTTTTTGTTCAATACCTCCAAAGCCACTGGTTCTGCTATTCACTGACACTGCAATGGTACCCAAATCAGCCAGGGTTAAATCCATTCTCCCTAATGCAGCCCATGATCCTTCTTCATCTAAATCAGATAATCTAAGTTCGTTAATCCAAACTTCGGCATCTATCGGAACATCGGACTTGGTATTTTCAAATGCAATTAACACGCCACGCACTTCCCCTAAATTTGGATTACCCATCACGGAATACCTTTGCCTTCCGAAATTTTGACCGAATTTTTTATTAAAAGGAATATTCTGTTTATCTCTATCCAATTTTAATTTAACCAAATCCATTAAACTTAAATTCAACTCGTTTTCCAAAGGCCAAACTTCCCGCGCTTCTGAACTCGCATATAATTTTTGCCTTGTAGTAGTTAAAGGAATTCTTATTTCATAAAAGTTATTTTGAAAATCCTGTCCTATTCTGATAATTGCAGTCATGGATCCACTATCCACCCTATTGATATTCTTTTTATCCTCGGCATGTAAAAACAAAGACATTTTACCATAACGCCTTACATCCACATTCATGGTTTTAAACACCCCACGAGGCGAAGCGTTTTTTTGCAACCCATTTAATTGTATACTTAATGCCTGCTCATTTTGTAATAAATTAATTCCATTATTACTTAGCAATTGAACACGCTCAATACCTGGAGGAACCAAATAATTCACAGGTGTACGACTACCATTTTCCTCCAAACTCACGGCCAAGGTATTTACTTTAGTATTTAAGTTAACCCCAGTTAATGAGTCGTAATTACCCAAACTATCAATGTTATAATTGAATTGTCTCCATTGATTTCGAACTAAATCCAATTTTGCCAAACGAAGTGTCACTGAATCCTCAAAGTCAGTTAAATACATTCTAATAAATCGAATGGATTTAAAATCTCTGATCCCATTTACATTTCGTTTATATGATTTTATAGGAATACGAAACAAATACCAGTTTTCAATACTCTTGGAACCATCCGCCAAGGTAACATTCAGCGTTTTCGAATCTGTCACATAATTTGTAGTCGTAGTGGATATATTATTTTTCTGTAAATTAATTTCGTATTCAAAATAAGCTTCTGTTTCATTTAAGGTATTATCCCTATTCAAGTCCTCATTATCTGGAAGTAAGGTGGCGGCGCTACTAAATAGCCCTGTACCCGCTAATGCTGAGTTACCTTGGGGGTTGTTAAAGTTTTTATACCTTCCTAAAATGCCCACATTACTTGCATCATACTTACTATCTCGATACCATACATAGTTATCAGCCGATGGGTCACTTAAAAATTGCCCCTTAACAGTTGCATTGGTAATTTTATTAATGACATACGCTTTTTTTGAACGTTCATCATCATCACCCAAACCATCTAATCCCACATCCTGGTATTTTCTGTCCTCCGGATTATTACTAAATGCATTGGTTACTTGAATTGGATTTACAGGAACCCTTCCCCAAGTGGAGCTATCAATTCCTGCAGGTATGGTTGGCGTCGGCATTCCATTTTCATAAAAACGTCGACCATCACGTAAAATATCTTCACTCACATTTCCTAAATTCAAGACCAAGGTTCCTCTGGTCGCATTAGATTTAATAAATGGATCCTGTGCCCAAAATTCAACATACTCTATTATCC
>JBEATG010000012.1:0-5739 GCA_041162035.1 Bacteroidota bacterium | reverse complement strand
ATAAAAATCATGGATGGTAAACTATTTAGTTGTCCTAACTCAAACCACTTTTCAAAAGCTTCTATTTGGATTTGAATAATTTCAGCATTGTTTAAATGACTATGCTTATCTATTAATTTTTCAATATGCAAGTCAACCACTGAACGTGCAGCAGGTAAATTTTGTTTTATTTTAGAAACATCATACACTTTATATCCAGCGTTACGCAAAACATCTATGGTTATATGATTGTCCTCCATCTTATCTGGATACACTTCAAATAATGGATAGGAAATTGTTGTTTTTTGATGTTCCTTTAAATCCTCCACACGTTGAAATAATTGCTTAGGTTTTATTTTTACCTGTGTTTCAAAATGATCCGCCTTTTTTTTATGCGGTTCTGTTAATGAAAAATCAATATTAAAACTTAAGCCATCATTCACTGACGAAAATGGAATGTCATGAATATAAAAATCAGTATGCGGTGGAATGGAGGAAGCAATAGAAAAATCGGGATGACCAGAAAACAATTGATTGTAGTCAAATTGATAGCCTACCCTAGTTCTGTTGGATATAAATATTTTTAAATTTTCAACAATCTCGTCATTAAAATCATCCAAACTAAACTTAGGTACCAAATTTAAATGCACCCCATCGTCCTCCTTACTATCGTTTTTCTGAAGTTTTTCTTTGGGGATTTGATCTATGTAAATTTTTTGTGGTGCTTTTTTTTCTTGGAATAACTTCTTCTCCGTAAATCTTTTAAAATAAGGAAAATCAATTTGATCCATATAAGCAGGGAACTTTACACCCCGCACTTCAATCATTACCATTTTATCATTCATGATGTCAATGATAATGCCTTCCTCATTACTATGCAATACTAATATTTCATCCCCGACCTGATACTTCATAATTCAAAATTTACAAAACCCCTTCTTCCTTTGCCAATAAACTTTTACGACGACCGTAAAAGGAATAAAAAACCAAACCAATGGTCATCCAAACAAAAAACCACAACCAACTTACAGGTGGTATCTCAATCATCAAATACATACAACACATGGCGCCTACTACCGGAATGACCGAGTATTTGCGAATAAAACTAAGCACTGCAACAATGATTAATACAAAAACGAAAATTAAATACAAAAATTCTTGATACCCTTCTGTTGCCAATGCAGCAAATGCATTAGAGATCCGATCTAGCCCAAAATAAATGAATATGGCAGCTAATACAGGAATTATAAATTGTCCATTGATATAAGGCAACTGAAAAGATTTCTTTTTAACATCAGGCGACAATCGAGGTAAAACCAATACCCCAAAACAAACCAATACAAAGGCGAATAAAGTGCCGATACTCGTAAGGTCGGTCATACGGCTAATACTCATAAATAAGGAGGGTACGCCAACAAATACACCAGTAATAATCGTAGCAAAGCCAGGTGTTCCAAACTTTGAATTAACTTTTGAGAATTTTTTGGGCAATAAACCATCCCTACTCATACTCATCCATATTCTTGGTTGACCCAATTGAAATACAAGTAATACACTGGTGGTTGCTACTACTGCACTAATTGAAATTAAATATCCAATTTTATGCATGCCAATTTTTTCAAAAACAAATGCCAAAGGATCATCCACTTTTAATAAAGAATAGTTGACCATCCCGGTGAGCACAAGTGCAATTAAAATATATAAAACCGTACAAATAAGTAAAGAATAAATCATCCCCTTGGGCAAATCTCTTTGCGGGTCCTTACATTCTTCCGCGGTAGTAGATATCGCATCAAACCCAATGTATGCATAAAATACTGCAGATACACCTGCTAATACACCAGTGAATCCATTGGGCATAAACGGCGTCCAATTGGAAGTATCTACATAAAACGAACCTAAAACAATCACAAAAACGATAATGATGATTTTAAATATCACCATTGCATTGGTGGTTTTTTTGCTTTCTGTGATTCCGCGATAAACGAGTATAGTTATTAAAACAACAATTACAAAAGCTGGGATATTTAAGATCACTTTCCAGCTGCCAATCATCGGTGCATTATTGATAGCATCATATCCGATACGGGCTTGCTTACTAAACGTTTCTGGTATACCGCCTGTCGCCAAATGTTTTAATGCCTCCTCATAGCCTTGTTGCGCTTGTTCATAATTGGTCGCTAGCCAACCTGGTATATAAATATGAAACCCTTCCAATAAATTTACAAAATACCCACTCCAACTAATGGCCACAACGATATTGCCAATGGAATATTCCAAAATCAAAGCCCACCCGATGATCCAAGCAACTAATTCTCCAAATGTAACGTAAGCATAAGTATATGCACTACCTGCAATGGGAACCCTACTTGCAAATTCGGCATAACACAAAGCACTAAATCCACAAGTAATTGCTGTAATGACAAATAATAATGAAATCCCAGGCCCCCCATGAAATGCAGCTGTACCAATGGTTGAAAAAATTCCTGCACCTACCACCGCAGCAATACCCATAAAAGTTAAATCGCGAACACCTAATACTTTTTTTAATCCGCCTGAACTATGTCCATCACTCAATCCTGCCGCAGCATCCTGTACAATTTTATCGATTGATTTTTTTCTAAAAATAGACATATGGAAACTAATTTATTTTGTACGATTCATTAAATAATGCGCCAACTCAATAATGGGTTGTTTGCGCTTTTCTACAACAGCAATATTTTCCAAATGTGCAAATGCTTCATTCATATATTTGGCTTTTAACTGTTCCGCCCATTCATCTACTTTACAATCTTTAAAAATAGCCAAAACCTTCTCCACCTTATCCGCCGGATTAGATTTTATTAAATCATGCAAATCTGCTTTTTGTTTTTCATTGGCAACTTCTAATGCATGTATTAATAAAAAAGTTTTTTTATTTTGTTTTATATCGCCTCCTGGTTCTTTTCCAAAAAGAGCAGCGTCACCAAAAGCATCTAAATAATCATCCTGTATTTGAAATGCGATTCCAATTTTTTTACCAAACTCATATAATTGTTTGCAATTATTTTCACTTGCTCCTCCGATGACTGCACCCATTTCCAAACTAGCTGCTAACAAAACCGAGGTTTTTAAAGTGATCATTTCTATATAAGCGTCCAAACTCACTATTTCCATTTTTTCAAAATCCATATCCAATTGTTGCCCCTCACAAACCTCTTTCGCTGTGGTATTAAAAATTTGTAAGATTTTAGATAATTGCGCAGACTGAATTTTTTGGATATACTCGTATGCACGAATCATCATCACATCCCCTACCAATAAAGCGGTATTATCGCCATATTTAATATGAACTGTAGTTTGCCCCCTACGCAAATTGGCTGCATCCATCATATCGTCATGGACCAATGTAAAATTGTGAAACAATTCAACTGCATTGGCTAATTGATAAGCATCGGGATGAATATCACTAAATAGTTCATTGCCCAGTAAACACATCACAGGTCTAATACGTTTGCCCCCGATATTTAAAAAATATTCGCCGGGTGTATACAAGGTATTAGGGCTTTCAGGAAAATGAGGATGGTCAAATTCCTTATTAAATTTTTCTGATAACTCTTGAAAACTATACATGCTACAAACCTAAACATTATTCACAAGATTTCATAGCTCCATTCATCCTTGTTTTTACCATTTTTATCAATTATTAAACAAATTTGAAATCCTTTTCCCCTTAAATTTGTGTACCCTAAAGGATACTTATGAAATTGACCCGATTTATTACCACCATTAGCTTTTTATTAATTACCTACTTGGCAAATAGCCAAGCTACAACTGAACAATATACGATTCCTTATAAAAAAGCGATCGGTTTTAAATTGAACCCAGGCGCCATCAGTTATAGAAGCTTTTACACAAGAAATAAAGCGGTTGAAGGAATTGGTTTTATTTCATTAGATGGTTTTCAACTAACTATATTAAATGAAAAATTTACCCCGTTTGCCAATGCCGAAAATTTAACTTGGTATATGGGTTATGGCGGTCATTTTAATTTATGGAGTGAAAAATATAAGCTCAACAACCCTTCAAAAAGTGCTGGAGTTGCTGTAGGAATCGATGGTATGTTAGGGCTTGATTATAAATTAAAAAACACGCCCATTAACTTAAGTGTGGACATACAACCCGCCTTTAATTTTGTGGGTGCTAGTTATTTTGATTTAGGTTGGGGAGGTATAGGCATTCGCTATACTATTAAATAAAGATTGGACTTTTATAGCAATCCCCTTACGCGTTTATTCCTTTTTTAAGCTAAACAAGGAATCCACAAATTCGTTTTTATCAAATAAAACCAAGTCGTGCATTTGTTCTCCAACACCAATATATTTTACTGGTATTTTACATTGATGCGCAATTGCTAATACCACACCGCCTTTTGCAGTGCCATCTAATTTTGTTATTGCCAAAGCGTTTACATTCGTCACCGCCATAAATTGTTTGGCTTGTTCTAAAGCATTTTGACCAGTGGAACCATCGAGTACCAATAATACTTCATGCGGTGCATCTGGCAATTGCTTTTGTATAACGCGCATAATTTTATTCAACTCATCCATCAAATGGACTTTGTTATGCAAACGTCCTGCAGTATCTATAATCACAACATCCGCATTTTTCGCGATGGCTGATTGTACCGTATCAAATGCAACTGCACTTGGATCTGAACCCATATTTTGTTTCACAATTGATACACCAACACGCTCACTCCAAATAGTTAGCTGATCCACAGCTGCTGCCCTGAAAGTGTCTCCAGCACCCAAAATCACTTGATTGCCTGCTTGCTTATATTGGTGTGCTAATTTACCAATGGTCGTGGTTTTGCCAACCCCATTTACACCAACCACTAATATCACATACGGTTTTTTATTCGCCGGTGGTTGAAAGCCCATTTGATCCGAAGGTGCATCCACTAATAAACTTACAATCTCGTCATGTAATATTTTATTTAATTCTGAAGTGGATAGGTACTTATCTTTTTTTACGCGTTCCTGTATGCGTTCTATGAGTGAAAGTGTTGTATCTACACCAACATCGGCTCCGATTAATGCTTCCTCTAATTCATCCAACAAAGCATCGTCCACCGTTGTTTTACCAATGATGACTTTAGAAATGCGTTCAAAAAAACCTTGCTTTGTTTTTTCTAAACCTTGGTCTAAGGACTCCTTTTCTTTTTTCCCAAATAACTTTCCTAAAAAACTCATGGTGTAAATTTAAGTAAAATAACATTCCTACTGCAGCCGATATTCTAATTGATTCTAATAAAAACAAAATCCCCTCCCGTAAAACGAGAGAGGACTTCAAAATTTTATTGTAGAAAGCATTGCCTAATGAAAGGACAATGATATCACTACTTCGCTAAGAATTCTTTAACAAGATCTTTGTGAACGATAGACTCTTTAAAGGTATAAGCACCAGTTTTAGGGCTACGTATCGCTTTAATTACTTTAGTCCAGTTTTTTGCTTCAGCAGAAGCCTTAAGATCCTTTACTTTCGCGTTTTTCGATGCTGACTTTGCCATGATTATTTAATTTCTTTGTGAACTGTTACTTTTTTCAAAATTGAATTATACTTTTTGAACTCCAAACGATCTGGAGTATTCTTCTTGTTCTTCGTAGTAATATAGCGACTTGTACCTGGTAAACCAGTAGTCTTGTGCTCTGTGCACTCTAATATTACTTGAACTCTATTTCCTTTCCTTGCCATGATGGTATATTATAAGTTATACTT
>JBEATG010000289.1:0-2595 GCA_041162035.1 Bacteroidota bacterium | reverse complement strand
GATCCGGTTGCTTAACAAATATAAAGGGCTTGTTTTCCCATTTAACGATTGATTCTTCAGGCAAGGCATCCACTTTTGCATTATTTAAGGAAATTTCAGCGCTAACATAAGTACCAGGATATAAACGCACATTTTCATTGACTAAATGGCAATGCACATCAGTGGTCCTTTCTTCATTTATATTAGGCGTAATGACTGCAACATGCGCCATATGCTTTTTTGACAAATCATTATTAGTCGTAAATGTCACTTCATTCCCTATTTTCAATTTTAAAACATCATTTTCGTAAACAATTAATCTTACATGCAAATCACTTGGATCTACAATTTCGAATAACACATCGGTGGGCGTAACATACTTTCCAATATTAACATTCACCTTAGTCACATACCCATTAATGGGCGAATTAAAATTGATCGCTCTTGAAATAGTGGTTTCATTTAATTGGACAGGATCGATGCCGATTAGCTTTAATTTTTCTTGCAATGATTTGACTAAATATTTTTGACTCTCAAAATCACTTTTAGCCAATTGATATATTTTATCACTGCTGGATTTTGTCGCATTTAAATCACGCTGTCTAATATAATCAGCTTCTAAATAGGCGAATCTGCTTTTGGCTGTTAAATAATCCTGTTGTAGTTGAATATAAATCGGATCCTCAATAACCGCAAGTAAGGCACCTTTTTTTACAAACATACCTGGAATTAAGTTCGTTTTTTTCAAGTAACCTCCTAGGGGGATACTGATGGAAACAATATTACTAGGTGGCACATCAATTAAACCATTCACTTTTAAAATTTGGTGCATATCCTTGTTTTGAACCTGACCAATACTTAGGTTCGCCGATTTTAATTGTTCCCCTGTTAAAGTAACTATGTTTTGTATAGCACTGTCCTGCTTTGCTTGACTAGTTACTGATTTTTGTTCCTCTTTTTTATTTGCAGTACATGCCAGCATTAAACTAATCCCTGCAATGGCGAAAATTTGATTTGATTTCATAAATATTTTTTTCATTATTTGGTAGCAGTTAATTTTTCTAATTCAATCGCATTTTCATTTAATTGTTGAATATAATTTAAATATTCACTTTTTATTTGAATTGCCTGATTTATAATCATCACCCATTCTAAATAAGTAATCTCCCCTGCAGTCATTTTTCGTCCAGCAGTTTCAATGAGTAGCGCAGCATTGGGTAACGTGTTTTTTTCATAAGCCATCACTAATTTCTTATTTTGGAGATACGAATTGAGTAAGTATTTTAAATTCGAATTTAATTGCTGCTGGAGTGCTATGTTTTCTAATTTGTTTTGTTCAATTTGAACTTTACTAGCAGCAATTCTTGATTTTTGCGCTGTTGAAAATATAGGAATGGATAGCCCTAGGTTGATTGCACCAAATCGATGATTACTCCCAAAATAGGATTCACTCCCTTGAGTAGTAGGCTGCCAACCAATAAAAGTGGATGAGTTATAACCAACATTAAAAGCGGGTTGTAGTTTGCCCTTCTCAAGTTTCTGTTGATTTTCAGCTAAGACTACTTTTTGCGCACCCATTTGAACGATGGGCGTTTGCTGTATCGCATATACATCCGGCAATTGCGCCAATAATATTTCCAATTTTGCTGAAGCAGGTTCAAAAGCTTGCGTGCTATTTAGCAAATAATTAAACTCATTGATACTGTTTTCGTAAGATAGCGTAAGTGTTTGTAATTGATTTGAAATTTGCGCCAACTGACTTTCAGCTGTTACTTTTTCTAAAACATCAGCACCTCCAGCATTATAACGCTGATTCGCTTTCGTTACAAAAGCACTATAAATACTGTCCGCCTGCATAAGTAGTTGCTTTTTGTTTTGCAATACCAATAGCAGGTAGTACTTATTCTTCACCAAGGATTTTAATTCAATTTCATTGGTTAATTTACTTAACTCACTCATCAATAGGTTTGATTTATTGATAGCCCCCTGACTTTTGTATACACTAGGGAATTGAATATTTTGAGATATCAAAATTCGATTATCATTTTGAAAGCTATTGATTTTTCCGTAGCCAAAATCGAATAAAGTTTTATCAATATCTACATTACTGTTCCTTAAGGCTTTGTAATAATCCACATTCAAATTAGATGCGCGCAATGCGGTATTATTTTTTAAGGCGGTATCGATTGCCGAAGTAAGGCTTATTTTATTTTGTGCAAAACTTACTTGTCCAAATAATAACAAAATTAAAATAGTGATTGATGCATTTTTATTCATTGTCAAATATTTTGTTCCTTTTTCAAAAAGTAAATACATCACGGGTAGCACAAATAACGTTAACAACGTTGAAATAATTAATCCACCAATAACAACCGTTGCCAATGGTTTTTGTACCTCGCCTCCTGCGCCTGTGCTAATGGCCATTGGAATAAACCCAAGTGCTGGGACAAGTGCCGTCATTAAAACTGCTCTCAATTTGGATTTAGTCGCATGAATCACAATACGTGTTATATCATGCCAGCCCTCCGATTTGAGCCTATTAAACTCAGTCACTAATAAAATACCATTTAATACTGCAACGCCAAATAAGGCAATAAAACCAACCCCTGCGGAAAT
>JBEATG010000279.1:0-5854 GCA_041162035.1 Bacteroidota bacterium | reverse complement strand
AATCATTCTCTCCAATATAAGAACCATAAGTGCTTGATAAAATTCTGAATGCAGAATTATCTTGTTGCGCACCTAATACGCGATAAGGGAAATGATTATCTGTACTTAAGCGATATACTTGTACAGTGGGTTGATTCATCATTGTGCTCCAGTTTTTTGCACCATCTAAACTTACTTGCGCGCCACCATCATCTGCAACAATCATGCGCTTGCCATTTTTAGGATCAATCCATAAATCATGATGATCTCCATGCGGTGTTCTTCCTGAAACAAAGGTTCGTCCTCCATCGCTTGACATCATAAAGTTTACATTGGGACAATACACTTTATTTTCATCTGCTGGATCCACAAATACCTTGGTGTAATACCAAGCTCTTTGACGAATATTATTATCACTATTAATTAATGCCCAAGTTTTACCTGCATTCTCCGACATGTATAATCCCCCTTTTGCATTTTCAATGATTGCATACAATTTATCTGGATTTGATTTTGCTACTGCAATACCAGTAATACCCCATACTCCATTTGGAAACCCTTTATTGGATTTAATGGAGTTCCAAGTTTCTCCACCATCTGTACTTTTATATAAACCAGAACCTTCGCCGCCACTTTCTAAACTATAAGGAGTGCGAATTAATTGCCAAGTACCTGCATATAAAGTTTCAGGGTTAGTAGGATCTATGATTAAATCACTTGCACCTGTTTGTGGATTTACATACAATACTTTTTTCCATGTTTGGCCACCATTGATACTTTTAAACACGCCTCTAGTTTCATTAGGTCCAAATAAATGACCCATCACTGCTGCCCATATAATATCTGGATTTTTAGGATGTACAATGAGGCGAACGATATGTCTTGCTTCCTTTAATCCTATATTTTTCCATGTCCTACCATCGTCAGTTGATTTCCACATACCGTCTAATCCCTCACTCACATTACCTCTCATTGAATTCTCCCCTTCTCCAACATAAATCACTGATTCATTGGATGGTGCTATCGCTATCGCACCAATGGTGCCGCCAAAATAACCGTCAGAAATATTTTTCCAATTATTTCCTGCATCTATTGTTTTCCAAACACCCCCACCAGTGGCACCCATATAAAAGGTGTTTACATCCGTATAAGATCCAACACCCGCTGCTGCCCTTCCACCTCTGAAGGGTCCCAATAATCGGAATGATTGCTCCTTAATGATTGGATCCTTTGCCAAAATTACTTGCGGTGCAGGAGCTGCTGCAACTGCTTTTTTCTTTTGTGCCATCACCGCAATACTGCTAAATAAACCTGTAATCAGTGTGGCAAATAAAAATATTTTTTTCATGTGTATTAATTATTAAAATAAATATGGATAAAAAAAACGACCCCCTCCTTTATGGGGAAGGGGTCGTTCGTTTACTATTTAATGACTTCGTAATCCTTGAATTTTTTAATAGGGGTTGCTTCTACTAATTTTCTGAAGGAAGCCCATTCATTCGCAAAGAACGCATTTGCTTTTTCAACTACAGTTCGAATTGCAGCCTCCGCATCTTTTAATTTTTGTTCTTCCTGCTCACCTGGCATGGTATTTTTTCCAGCAATTAACATGGTTGCAGATCTGATGGTTGTCATTGGTGTAATGACATCCACTGTTCCATATCCTTGCTTTTCCTGAGGTTTACCTGAGATAAATTCACGTAATTTTTTAGCACTTGCGGCTACTTTTTTATGCGTTTTATTGAGTGTATCTAAGCCTTTATCTTTTTTATCCTTCCATTCAGCTGTTAATTGTAACAATAAAGCGTCCACTTCATCCAATTGATCCATCACCATATTTAACTTATCTGCGCTTGGTTGAAACTTCGCCATCATTTCATCTTGTTTTTTTACAACTTCTGTTTTATTGGTCACTCTAACATCATCCTTCACTTCCAACCAGATAGAATCTTTCTTATTTTTAGCCGTAACAATTAATTTATATTTTCCAGCTAAAACAGCCCTTCCTCTATACTCTTCATCTCCTCCAGCTCCAGCACTTGGATTAAACATCATTCTACGACCGCCACCGCCGCCGCTTCCTAATTTAGGCATACCAGCACCTCGCGTTCCTTTTTGCTCATATCTCCAATAATTTTTTGTTAAGCCACTATCCACTCTAAAAGTTAAATTCCTAACATCTTTATCATTGGCATCTTTGATTTGCACTTTTACACTTTTAATTGAATCCATTAAAAATATAGATACTGGATATCCACCTGGTCTATTTTCGCCATCATACATTCCCCATGTGCTCCACTCGTAAGATGAATTTTTATAAGTTGCATTAATACTTGATGGAGGCGCAGAAACAAAGAAGTCAGTAACTTCTCCTTTATTTTTTGCTAATTTTCTTAATGGACGAATATCATCCAATACCCACATCGCACGACCAAATGTTGCAATTGCTAAATCGGCTTCTCTTTCTTGTATTGCAAAATCGTAAGTAGATACAGAAGGATATCCATTTTTCCATTGTTGGAAAGTTTCTGCATTATCTAAACTCACAAACATGCCTTGCTCTGTTCCTACAAAAAATAAATTAGGCTCAGCAATATCTTGTATAACGGTTAATGCATAGCCAGTGACTTTTGCAGCACTTAAAATATTAGTCCAAGTTTTTCCTTGGTCCGTTGTTCTGAAAACATAAGGAGCAAAGTCACCTTGTCTGTAATTGTTTGCGACTACAAATGCTTCATTCGCATTATAAGTTGATGCGCGCACTTGCGCAATCCATGCACCTTTAGGAAGTCCTGTAATATTTGCAGTAACATTGTTCCAAGTATTTCCACCATTAGCTGTGAATTGAACATTGCCATCATCAGTACCTACCCATATTAAATCCTTTTGTACACTGGAAGGTGCAATAGCTAAAATGGTACAATGATTTTCAGCACCTGTAATATCGACACTCAATCCACCATTATTGGTTTGGTCAATTTTGGCACTATCGTTGGTCGTTAAATCAGCTGAAATAATTTTCCAAGAGGCTCCCTTGTTCGTACTCTTATGTAAAAATTGAGAACCAAAATAAATTGTTTTTTTATCAAATGGATCCTGCGCAATTGCAGCATTCCAGTTAAAACGCATCAATGTTGTTGCATCAGGGGCTGGCGGTTTAATGTAAGTTTGTTCGCCCGTTGCTGTGTTATATCTTCCTACTGAACCTCCTTGACTCATTGCATACACCCAGTTTGCATCTTCAGGATCAGGCATTACATCAAAACCATCTCCACCCCATAAATTATCCCAATAGTAATTTTTAATCCCGCCGTCAATAAAAGTATACGCTGGACCTCTCCATGAACCATTGTCCTGCATACCTCCCATGATATGATAAGGTGTTTCATTATCTACATTCACGTGATAAAATTGTCCTACAGGAATTTTTTCATCAAACATCCAGGTTTTTCCACCATCTCTTGTAATACCAATACCGCCATCATTTCCATCGACCATGAACTTATTATCCGTTGGATGAATCCAAAACGCATGGTGATCCGGATGAATACCGCTGTATGGAATAATGGTTTCAAAATTCTTACCAGCATCAATACTTTTTACCACTGTTTGACTGATATACCAAAGTGTATTTTCGTTTAAAGGATCACAAATGATATCTTGGAAATAAAATGGACGATTGTCCACGATAGATTTTTGTGCATTTACTAAAGTAAAATTATAGCCGCCATCATCACTCTTGTACAAACCACTTTTGGTTGATTCTACTAAAGCATAAACTCTGTTTGGATTTGATTTACTAATCGCAATACCCACACGACCTAAATTGCCATCAGGCAAACCATTTTCTTTACCCAACTTTGTGAAATTTTTTCCTCCATCAATCGTCATATAGATACCACTTCCTTTTCCACCACTTTCTAAATGATACGGATTACGATAGTGATGCCACATAGCAACTAATAATTTATTTGGATTTTTTGGATCCATAATCATATCACCCACCCCTGAAGTATCATTGGTATATAATATTTGATTCCAAGTTTCGCCACCATCAGTTGTTTTATAAACACCTCTGTTTTTACTTTGTCCATAAGGGTTTCCGATAGCACCTGCATATACCACATTTGGATTGGTTGGATCAATAATCACACGATGAATGTTTCTAGTTTGTTCTAGTCCCATTCTTTTCCATGTTTTACCAGCATCCAAAGTTTTATAAATACCTTCCCCAATGCTGATTGAGTTTCTTGGATTTCCTTCACCTGTTCCAACCCATACTACACTTGGATTACTTTGTTGCATTGCTACTGCACCAATATTTAAAATGGGTTGTTCGTCAAAAACAGGCGTCCAACTAACGCCACTATTACTCGTTTTCCAAACACCACCTGATGCAGCACCTATCCAAATATTATTTGGATTTGCTACTTCTACATCAATGGATGTAACACGACCGCTCATGGATGCAGGTCCTACGTTACGTGGCTTCCAGTTTTTAAATACTTTATTAATGTCCACTTTTGTTGTAGGCGCAGCCACAACTGGTGTCACCTTTTTTGTTTTTTGTGCAGATACGGTTGTTGTTAACATAACACTCGCTAACACAATGCTTCCTAAGATAGATATACGCATAATTATAAGTTTGCTTATTTGACAATGAATGAAGCACCTAAACTATTAATTTTTAGGCAAAAAACCGCAAAAAAAGGACAAATGGAAAAGAGTCGAAATGGACCTATACCCCTAACATCCCCCAAGATCTTGAATAGGGTTGAAAATCACCAACTTAGACCTATGGCAGATGCAAAATGGATGACCAAAACTATAATCTTTCAATAATTCCTGCAATGCCCTGACCGCCGCCCACACAGGCTGTAACAATACCATATTTTTGATTAAGTCGCTCTAAGTCATTGATTATCTGTACAGTAAGTTTACTGCCGGTACATCCCAATGGGTGTCCTAAGGCAATGGCACCTCCATTAATATTCACCTTACTGGTATCTAAACCCAGTTCACGAATCACTGCTAAAGATTGAGAAGCAAAAGCTTCATTCAACTCAAATAGATCAATTTGATCCAAACTCATTCCTGCTTGTTTTAATACTTTTGGTACGGCGGCAATAGGGCCAATTCCCATGATCCTCGGGTGCACCCCAGCTGATGCACAATTCACCAATCGTCCAATGGGTTTTAATCCCAAGGAATTCATCATCTTTTCACCCATCACCATTACAAAACTGGAACCATCACTCGTTTGCGAGGAGTTACCCGCGGTCACAGAACCATTTAAAGCAAATGCCGGTTTTAATTTTCCTAATGCTTCAATCGTGGTGTCTGCCCTAACGCCTTCATCCGTATCAATGATATAATTTCTTGTTGCACGTTTATTTTTTTCATTGATATAAGTTTCATTAATCTCGATGGGTAAAATACCTTTTTTGAAATAACCATTTTCAATAGCTTGCTTTGCTTTTTGATGAGATGCCAATGCAAATGCATCTTGATCTTCTCTTGAAATTTTATATTCATTGGCAACTGCTTCTGCAGTTAATCCCATTGATAAATAATAATCAGGTTCATCCACGGTGATTGAATACGCTGGAACTGTTTTCCAGCCTGCAGTTGGGACCATTGACATAGATTCTGTACCCCCTGCAATAATGCAATCAGCCATGCCCGTTCTAATTTTTGCAGTGGCCATCGCAATACTTTCTAAACCACTTGCACAATATCTATTAATAGTGATACCAGGTACTTCAATGCCTAATGCTTTTGCTGCAATGATGCGACCAAATTGTAAACCTTGCTCCGCTTCGGGTACTGCATTTCCTACAATAACATCATCCACTAATTTTGGATCGACCGATGG
>JBEATG010000207.1:0-4032 GCA_041162035.1 Bacteroidota bacterium | reverse complement strand
TCCTCCTATTTGATGAGCATTGGCAAAACAGCAGTGACCACTTTCACTAATTCATTTTCTCCATTTTGTTTTTTCACTTTTAAAATTTCACCCAATACTTTCGCATTAAAATAAGGATCTGTTTGCGTTCGATATTGTGCAGGAATGGATTCCCTAAAAGCAACAATAATTTCAATCCCTCTTTTAAATTTATCTGCATTTTTTGTTTTCATCAATAATGCAGCAAAGGGTTGGGTCATTTGAAATTTTTCTTCAGACTGATTGTTTAAGCTTTCATATTTATTCGCAATAAAATCAAATTCGGATTCGTCGCCATATTTTGTAAGTAATTTAGTAACTACTGTATTCAATCTTTTTTTAATGGGGGCTTTTGATGCTGCTTGGGCTAGTTGGTAAGCAGTTACAGAGTCAATTGCATCTAAGGCTTCTAAGGCTGCGCCAGCAATGGTATAAGAGGAATCCTTACTCCAGTTGATGAAGTCATTTTTATATTTTTCTTTATTTAATGCACCAATTACGTTAATCGCTTCTTCTCTTACTAAATAGGAGGGATCGGATTTTGCAATGGCGTAAATATTTTTTTCAACAGCCTCATTAATGCTCGTCGGGTTTAAGCTGTTGATGGCTTTTGCTCTAATGACATAAAAAGAATCCTTCATCGCATCTTGAATGACTTGTTTCGCTTCGATACTTTTCAAATTTTGGCTTACTTCATTTAATGCCTCATTGCGATCTAAAAAATTACGCGCATGATAATATTGGTAAATAAATTGCTTTAAGGGTTTGCTGTCATTTTTCTCCCATAATAATATTTTATCATAGTCCACATTCACATTATCTGGTTCGCTTGCCGCAGGGAAATAAAAACTATCCACTTTATTTTTTGCCCATACCTCATAATGATTTCTTTGCCCATTTACATAAATGTCTATTCCTATTGGGAGTGTAAATAATTTATCTTGTACTTGTGTTTGTGCTAGCTTAACCAATACCTGCTTTTTGTTGGCATCATATTGTTGGGTAATACTGACATAAGGATGACCATTGCCAAAATACCATTGGTTAAAAAACCAGTTTAAGTCCTTGCCGGTCACGGATTCAAATGCCAATTTCAATTTAATCGCCGATCCATTAGAAAATTTATTGTCGGTTAAATATTTATTAAGTGACTTGTAAAATGCTTCATCGCCCACAAAATGCCTAAGCATATGCAATATGCGACCACCTTTTTGATAACTCACCAAATCAAACATATCCTCTCGCTCATTATAATAAAATCGGACAAGGTTTTTTTCAGCATCTATAGGGCTGCTTAAATAACCGCTCAATCCTTTGTAGTTTTCATAATCGCCTGCATCTTTCCCCATGCTGTTTTCCAACCATATAGTTTGGCTATAATCGGCAAAGCTTTCATTGACGGTTAAATTACTCCAGCTTTCGGCAGTCACTAAATCCCCGAACCATTGGTGAAATAATTCATGTGCAATAGTGCCCTCCCAAATATTTTCATCTACGAGTTCTCGGGCATCCTGTTGTACTGCGTCGCTATGTAAGGTGGCAGTGGTATTTTCCATGGCACCACTCACATAATCCCTGCCACTAATTTGTGCATACTTTGCCCATGGGAATGGAACCCCTAATAGTTTTTCAAACAAAGCGATCATTTGTGGGGTTTTACCATAAATTTTTAAAGCTTGCTTCTCAAATTCCTTTTCGATATAGTAGGTTAAGGCAAGTTTCTTTTTATTATTGCTGCTAACTGCATCTTGTTTAACTACTGCATAATCTCCAATACCAATAAAAAATAAATAAGGGGAATGGGGGAGATCCATTTTCCAAACATCTAATCTTGTTCCATTTTTATTATCTACTTGTTTTACTAATAAGCCATTCGAAAGCGAAACATATTTACTTGGCACATTTAAATAAAATTCTTGCGTACATTTTTGATTCGGTTTATCAATAATGGGCATCCAAACCGAAGTGCCTTCTGTTTCCCCTTGGGTCCATATTTGCGTTGGTTTATTTTTTTCTTTACCTAATGGATTTATAAAATATAATCCTTTGGCATCGGTGATCGCATTACTGCCTTTGGCCTTGTATTCATTGGGTTTGGCAGTATATTTAATATAGATGGTGTAAACCTCATTTGCGGTATAGGTTTTATCTAAATCAATGCTAATGATGTTTCCATCGTATTTGTATTTTAAAGCATTCTTTGTTTCTTTTTTTACAATACTTACATTATGTATTTCCATTCCCTTTGCATCCAACATCAATTGGGCAGTTGCATAAAAATGCGGACGTAATTGTAACCATACTTCTCCGTTTAATTGTGATTGAGTGTAATCAAAGTTGGCGACTAACTTAGTATGCACTAAATCATTTTCTTTGGTAGCAAAACTGCGATAATTCGTTTTCCAAGTGGTATCCTCAGCAATTTCTTCCTGTGCTTGTGCCGTAAGCGTTACTAGAATAATTAAATACAAAACCCAACTTAATTTTAATAGCGTTTTTTTCATGTGATTTTTTCTTGATCAAACAATGTGTAAATATGGACGCTAACTTATTAAAGTTTTGGCGATTCATTTGTTAAATATGGACCTAACTAAAAAATAACTAGTTTAGTGGTCAAATAATGTTAGGAATGAAGCGGTATTTTATTGAAGTTGCGTATGATGGGTCTGATTTTGGCGGATTTCAGATTCAAATAAATCAACAAACCATCCAAGGTGCGGTTGAACAGGCCTTGGCAACCTTATATAGAGCACCTATAACCTTATCTGGGGCATCTCGCACCGATGCTGGGGTACATGCATTGCAAAATTTTTTCCATTTTGATACAACCTTGGATATAATAGATAAGCATATTTATAACCTGAATGCAATCCTGCCGCATTCCATTGTAATTAAAGGGATGTTTAGTGTGCCAGCGGAAGCGCATGCCCGCTTTGATGCGGTTAAACGCTCTTATATATATAAGCTCCATACGTTTAAAGATCCTTTTTTAGAAGGCAGATCCTGGTTTTATCCTTTCCCAGTCAATCATCAATTATTAAATGAAGCAGCGAATGCGTTGCTTGACTACACCGATTTCGAAAGCTTTTCTAAAAAAAATACCACCGTAAACACCTTTGAATGCCATATCACAAAGGCATTTTGGAGTGTTCATGCACAGGGCTTCTCATTTCATATTGATTCCAACCGGTTTTTAAGAGGAATGATTCGTGGTTTGGTGGGTACCATGCTGCAAGTGGGGCGAGGTGCAATATCAATGGAGCAATGGCATGAGATTATTGCCTCAAAAAATGATCAGCGCGTCGATTTTTCTACCCCAGCCCATGGATTGTATTTATCTGCCATAGAATACCCCAATTATTTAAAGAAAATAGGGGATTAGTCAAAGCCCCACTAGTATTGGCTTTTGGTCCATAATCGTCACATTTTGAGGGTATTGAACGAAAAAAAATTAAAAATAGTATACAATATATTTGGTCAGTAGTATCCGCTCCCTATCTTTGCCGCCCGCAAGCGATAAATCATCGCTACGGGATGTTCTCTGAAGCGGAAAATAAGCACTGAATAAAGTTTAAATAACTTTAAAATAAACCCTCCAATACTTGGTGGATATAAATATCAGCTGTATCTTTGCCGTCCCTCTTCAAAAAAAGAGGTTAGCTCTTCGAAATTATGTGGCCTAACTGAATGAAAAATAATTAATAATTATTTCACACAAAGTTTGGCTATCTACATAAATGTGTATACCTTTGCACCCCGCTACGAATAATAGCGCGCAAAATAAACACAAAAGATCTTTGAAAGTTTGGAAATAACAGTAACTGTATAATTGAAAAATACAGGTAAAGGTTACAGCATCAAAAAAATTAAATCAGACGTCATTTTCGATTTATTTGAGATTGATAGTCAGATCAAACAACATTTACAATGGAGAGTTTGATCCTGGCTCAGGATGAACGCTAGCGGCAAGCTTAATACATGCAAGTCGAGGGGCAGCATGAAGTAGCAATACTT
>JBEATG010000122.1:0-3407 GCA_041162035.1 Bacteroidota bacterium | reverse complement strand
ATAAGTTTTTAGAAAAAGCGAATAAGTTTTTAATCATGGAAGATGCTGCAAGTGCAGGTACTTTTTATACTTTGGATGAATATAAAACTGCCACAGCAGCGACGCAAAAAAATAAGGATGGCAAGCAGGTATTACTATACACCACTAATCCAGTACAACAGGATGCCTTTATTCAAGCTGCAGTAGCAAAAGGGTATAAAGTAGTTAAGTTGGAAACCATGGTTGATGCGGCCTTCATTAATAATGTGGAGATGAAATGGGAAGGTGTGCAGTTTGTTCGTGTAGATGCAGATGTGGTGGATAATTTAATTGATAAGCAAGAAAACGTAGATTCAATATTGTCCAAAGATGAAGTGGAACAAGCTAAAAAATTATTTGAATTCCAAGTGCCTGAAATTACTTTAACAGTAGAGGTGAAGGGATTAAGCCAGGATGCGGCACCGATTGTTGCGACACGTCCTGAGTTTATGCGTCGGATGAAAGATATGGCAGGCATGGGCGGTGGCGGAATGACCGCATTTTATGCACAGATGCCAGATGAGGTTCATTTAACAGTGAATGGTAATCACCCCATTTTCCAAACCTTATTAAAGGAGCCAGATGTAGACAAGCAACAAAAGCAAGCGCGTAATTTAGCTGACTTGGCATTGCTTTCACAAGGCTTATTAAAAGGAGCGGAGTTAACCAACTTTATAAATAGAAGTGTTGATTTATTGAAATAATATTTTTTAGCAATTAGATTGCTGCAATTTTACAAATAAAAAAATAAGGTAAAGTGAAGTGGTGTAAATACTACTTCGCTTTATTGTTTAAATAACTGGGGTAGTTAAGCGGAAGCTTTAATATCGATGACCTGCATTTGGACAGTTTGCGTTCCCTGCCATTCATTTAATTGTAATTGAAACACAAGGTCAAAGGGTTTCCCGGATTTAATGAGGTCGATATGTTGGGGCATATTATAGCCAATACCTTTTACTGTATTTTGTCCTTGAATGACATGAAAACTAATATGCGCTTCTTTTACAAGTTTGGTATAACCTGCGTCGCGAACGCCCTTCGCTAAAAATATCGGTCGCACATTATCTGGTCCATAAGGTTCCATTTGACTGATAATTTGAAAGAAATTCATATTGATATCATCCAATGCTAAAACCGAGTTGATGGCAATTTCAGGAGTCAATTGTTCAATGGTGATTCGCTCAGCGACTGCTTTTTCAAAAGCAATTTTAAATGGTTCGAGTTGATCAACTGCCATGGTCATACCTGCAGCGGCGAAGTGGCCACCATAGCCGATTAAATGTGCGCGACATGCATGAAGTGCTTCGTATAAATTAAATCCCAATACACTTCGGGCACTGCCAGCAATTACATCCCCGCTTTGCGTGAGCACAATGGTTGGCTTATAATGTTTTTCAATTAATCTACTTGCTACAATTCCTACAACTCCTTTATGCCAATGTGCTTGAAAAACCACAGACGATTTTTTTGTTAAATGCGTGGGGTCCATTTCAATTTGCTGCAATGCTTCTTCTGAGATACTGGTATCAGCTTCTCTTCTGTCTAAATTATCCTGTTGTAATAATGAAGCAATGGCTAGGGCGCTGGAATAATCTTTTTCTATAAATAATTGTACTGCTTTTTTTGCATCATCCATTCTGCCAGCCGCATTAATACGTGGCGCGACTGCAAAAACCAAGTTGCTAATTTTTAAGGGGGTAGTTTGTTTGGCTAATTCCATCAGTGCTAATATGCCAAAGCAAGGGGATTGATTTACTTGTTGTAAACCAAAAAAAGCCAATGTTCTATTTTCATCTGTAAGTGGAACAATGTCCGCAGCAATCGCGGTGGCTACTAAATCCAAAAATTGCAAATAGGATTCAGGGGGTAAATTATAAGTGTCCGCAAGCGCCGATATTAATTTAAATACCACGCCGCATCCACAAAGTTCTTTGTATGGATAATTGCAATCCACTTGTTTCGGATTAAGGATAGCAATTGCAGGTGGTAAAATGGTGTCAGGTAAATGGTGATCGCAAATAATAAATGCAATACCTAAATCTTTTGCATAAGTGATGAGTTCAATGGATTTAATACCGCAATCCACTGAAATGATTAAATCAATATTATTGTCTTTCGCAAAGTCAATTCCTATTTTAGAAATACCATAGCCCTCTCTATATCTATGTGGGATATAATAATCAATATGGGGGGACAAGGTTTTTAAAAACTGGTACAAAGTAGCAACCGAAGTGGTTCCATCCACATCATAGTCGCCAAATACAAGTATCTTTTGTTGCTTATTAACTGCTTCCTGAATACGATCCACAGCTTTACGCATATCCTTCATTAACCAAGGATCATGTAAGTGTTCAATGCTGGGTCTGAAATAATGTTTTGCAGATTCAAAAGTATCAATGCCTCTTTGAACGAGTAGTTCACAAAGTATGGGGTGTATTTTTAGTGCGCTTTGTAAAGCTTGTACTTTTGGTACATCTGCCTGTAGTATGTTCCATCTTTTTTCCATTAAAATTTTCGGTCGGTTGTATAGCGGACCAATTCTTCAAGCGCATCTCTGCAACTTGATTTTGGAAATGAGTGGAGTATGGTTAATGCCTTATCACGGTATTCAATCATTTTATCAGTAGCATATTCTATACCCCCATTTGAAACTACATTGTCAATGACAAATTTCACTTTGGCTTTATCATTATTGTTGTTTTTAACAATATAGATGATTTGCTTTTTTAAGGCAGGGGTTACTTTTTGTAAAATATGAATTAAAGGAAGTGTCAATTTTTTTTCTTTGATATCGTTGCCTGTTGGCTTACCCACTTTCGCTTCACCGTAATCAAATAAATCGTCTTTAATTTGAAAAGCCATGCCTACATTTTCTCCAAATGCGCGCATTTGTTCAATTACTTCTGCATCATTTGAAACAGAGGATGCGCCTGCGGCGCAACTCGATGCAAGCAAGCTTGCCGTTTTCCCATTAATGATTTCGTAGTAAACAGATTCGTCGAAATTTAAATTCCTTGTTTTTTCCATTTGCAGCAATTCGCCTTCGCTCATATTTTTTACTGCATTGGATAAAATAGTCAAGATGGTAAAGTCTTTATTTTCTAATGACAACAACAATCCCTTTGATAATAAATAATCACCTACTAAAACAGCGATCTTATTTTTCCATAAAGCATTGATGGAAAAAAAGCCCCTTCTTTCAAAAGCTTCGTCCACCACATCGTCATGCACCAGAGTAGCTGTATGTAATAATTCAACAAGAGAAGCTGCGCGGTAGGAGCTGTCATTTATTTCCCCATGTAATTTTGCGGATAACAATACAAACATCGGACGCATTTGTTTCCCTTTGCGCTTGACAATGTATTGCATAATACGGTCTAGTAGGGATA
>JBEATG010000101.1:0-2974 GCA_041162035.1 Bacteroidota bacterium | reverse complement strand
TAGTCATATTCTTCAGCCAATATCGCTCCCATTTAATATAAGTGTTGATCTCGGATTTTTTTGCATCCACATCGTAATATTTAAAATTTGCGGGTGCTAAATTTTGTGTGAGATAAGGTAGTGTCCCAAAATGAAGTCCATCATAAACCGTCCAGCTACCACCGGCAGTAAACTCATTAACACTATCTTTATAAGAAATGGCAGCAATCTGGCCATAAAATTGATTGTCAAGCCATCTTCTTCTAACAATATCAGTAGGCACCCAAATTTTACCTTTTGTTTCAATATTGTAATCTGCTAAATCAACGTCAGATTTATATTCTTCATAATATCCTTTGCCTAATGTTGTAAATAATGCTGTGTTCCATTGAAGTTTTTTATTAATTTCTTTATTGTAAAACACTTGATAATGGGTTTGATTATAATTATCAACTTGGTCCTCATAAGGGTTGTCTAATTTTTCTGTTCCAGCTGGATTGTAAGTGCGATTTGTTGATAATAATTCTTCAGGAACACCATACCATGCTTGATATGTATTTTCTTTACCAGAAAAGATATTAAATCGTAGCGATGATTTTTCTCTCCAATAAGTAGTGCTGACAAAATAGGATTTTAAATCACTTCTAGCTCTGTCAATATATCCATCACTAACAATTTTACTTAATCTTGCATCTAGGGTCCAATGGTTATTTAATAAACCAGTTCCAAATAGTAATGTATTTTTTAATGTATTAAAGGAGCCGCCACTATTTTGAAAAGAAATATAGTTGTTGGGGTTATATTCATTTGTTGATAAGTTAACCGTACCACCAAAAGCACCAGCGCCATTGCTGGATGTACCAACACCTCTTTGTATTTGAATGCTATTGACACTTGAACTAAAGTCAGGCAAGTTTACAAAAAATGTACCCATACTCTCTGGGTCATTATAGGGGATGCC
Source organism: Bacteroidota bacterium (assembly GCA_041162035.1). Lineage (GTDB taxonomy): Bacteria > Bacteroidota > Bacteroidia > Chitinophagales > Chitinophagaceae > Sediminibacterium. Next base: position 2,034 of record JBEATG010000101.1, on the reverse strand, counting down.
ATTTAAAGTAAAATTAATTCTTGTAGCATCTGTTCCTCTAATTCTAATGCCAGTATAACCAACCCCATTTCCGGCATCTGCATGCACTACCACCGATGGGGTGTTTTGCAGTATAAATGGCAAATCCTGTCCCGTATTTAACAACGCAATTTGATTTTTTGAAATATTACTTTTCGCAAATGGCCCTTGTTCGTTGGCTCTAATGGATTTTACTTCGAGTGGAGGCAGGTTTCGTATACTATCTGTATACTTTTTTAAGCTATCTGATATAGACAGTTTTTGCAATGTTGGCTTTGGTTGCTGCGCTGTTATATTAGCGAGCATAAAAAATGACACAATTGTTCCCAATAACTTAGTCATGACTAAAGTTTAATTTTTTTACAAAATTGATAATGGGAACAGGAATAATAGCTATGAGAAGTGCGCGTGATGCGTTGACCTTCCCTTCGCAGGCATTACCCTGTTCAGGTTCAACGGGTTTTTTCTCAGCTTTTTACAGCACCCCGAGGACGGGGCAAAAATAATATGAATTAATCATATCAGCAAGTGTAACTTTATAATAGTTATTTCGTTTTAAGGAATATATAAACAAACATATTATGAAAAAGCTACTACTTGCATTGTTGGTTTTAACTAGTTGCAATATCAATGCGCAACAAAAAACAGCTATTGTATATGATGACAATGCGCAAGTGCGTAAAGTGGCTAATTTTAATGCAATTAGGGTTTCAAGTGCGATTGATTTGTATTTAACACAATCCACGACCAATAAAGTTGCAGTGAGCGCAAGTAGTGATGAAATCAGAGATCGAATCATTACGGTAGTAGAAGGAGGTGTTTTGATTCTTCGTTTAGGTGAAAATGGTACTTGGTTTAATTGGAAAAAATGGGGGAATTATAAAACAAAGGCATATGTAAGTATCAAAGATATTGATGCAATAACAGCTTCGGGTGCTAGCGATGTGCATTTGATAAATACTATTGAATCCCCTAAAATTAGAATTAAGTTAACTGGTGCTTCAGATTTGAAAGGGGATATAAATGCAGGTACCATCCTATATGATATATCTGGCGCCTCTGATTGCAAAAGTTCGGTGGCCGCGAATACAATTGCTATTGCAGGGGATGGCGCTTCCAAGATAGAATTAGCCGGAAGGGTGGATGATTTATCAGTAGTAATTTCAGGCGCAAGTGATGCAAAACTTTTCAACTTAAATGCAAAAGGAGCAATTCTAAAATCTTCAGGCGCAAGTAGTATCCAAGCAACAGTTACTGAATTATTAAAAGCGAATTCCAGTGGGGCAAGTAGTATTGATTACAAAGGTAATCCGAATGTAAAAGAATCTAATACCTCAGGCGCCTCAAGCATTAGGCATAAAAATTAATCAAACATAAGTGCAGATAAAATAAAAAAGGAAATCTTTACAGATTTCCTTTTTTTAATTCGCTCACTGCAAAATCAGTAGCCCTTGCAGTTAATGCCATATAAGTTAATGATGGATTTTGACATGCAGATGAAGCCATTGCAGAACCATCTGTAATGAAAACATTTTTAGCATCATGCATTTGATTCCATTTATTTAACACAGAAGTTTTTGCATCCTTACCCATACGAGCTGTACCCATTTCATGAATACAAAATCCTGGTGCAGGCATATTGTCGTAAGTAGTAATATTTTTGATACCAGCTGCTTCTAACATTTCTGCTGCGCTATTTTTCATATCAACACGCATCTTCATTTCATTGTCCTTGAATTCACAATCAATATCAAGTGTAGGTAAGCCCCATTTATCTTTCTTGTCTTTATTTAAGCTTACTTTATTTTCATAGTAAGGTAAATGCTCACCCCATGAACCCCAACCCATTGACCAATTGCCTGGTTCAGTAATACTTTCTTTTAATGCAACGCCAATTCCATCTGCATCACCACGTTTGCGAGAAGCGCCACCTTGATATCCAAATCCACGAACATAACCTGCAGAGGAACCGCCATCTAAATTTCTAAATCGAGGAACATAAATACCATTTGGACG
>JBEATG010000063.1:0-5224 GCA_041162035.1 Bacteroidota bacterium | reverse complement strand
AAAAAAAATTATAAATATGATTAATGATGAACTAATTCTTTATCTGCGCCTTCCCCTGCTGGATGATGGTCATGATGCGCTTCTTCTGAAGCCATACCAATATACATTGCAGTGAGCATTGTAAAAATATAGGCTTGTAAAAAAGCGACTAGCAATTCTATCATGAATATAAAAATTACAAAAGGCACTGCTATTGCAGCTGCATACACAGTTTTAAAAATAAAAATCAAACAAACCAAACTCAATACCAAGATATGACCCGCTGTGATATTCGCAAACAATCGGATCATCAATGAAATAGGTTTGTTAAACACCCCAATTAATTCAATAGGTGCTAAAAATAATTTCATAGACCAATGCATTCCTGGCATCCAGAAAATATGCTGCCAATAGTTTTTGTTAGAACTTAAATTCACCACAATGAAAACACATACCGCTAAAGTCATGGTAAAAGCAATGTTACCACTCACATTGGCACCACCTGGAAATAAAGGAATTAAACCTAAAAAGTTATTGGTCAATATCAAAAAGAAAATAGTCAGTAAAAACGGCATGTACTTTGCGTAACGCTTAGCGCCAATGTTGGGTAGTGCAATTTCATCTCGAACAAATAAAACAATCGGCTCCATAAATGATTGCAATCCCTTAGGTGCTGAAGTTACCCCTGTTTTTTTATAAGCCCCAGCAGCAGTGAGTATAACCAACAATAAAATAATAACAGATATAAATAAACTAGCCACATTTTTAGTGATAGAGAAATCCCATAATTTTTTACTAGCTACTGCATCCACTTCACCCGTCGCATTGACAATTTTAGTTTTACCTGCAACCAACTTGTAATCAAAATTACCCTTGTATACTACTGGCTCATGATGATTGTCTACTAATTTTTTTGAAGAAAAAACTTCAAATCCTGCTGGTGTATATAAAATTACAGGTAATGCAATAGAAGTATGCCCCCATAAATGCCAACTATGATCATCCTTAATGTGTTCTAAAATTGTTTCAGTAACATTAAAGCTGCCTTCTTCTTTATTAGCATGCTCCGCAGTAGCTGCCGCTGGTTCGCTTGCTAAAATATTTGTTGGTTGCAACAAAATAAAAAGGCTAAAACACAACGCCAGTATTGATTTAATAGGTCTTAGGGCCATACAGATCTCAAAATTTGGTGCAAAGATAGGAATATTCCCCTTGAAATTGCAGAAAAATTGAATAGAAATTGCACTTAAAATCGGGAAAAATTAATGAACGCAAGTAATTGTAAATCAAGCATTTAGTTTAATTGGGGGATTTTTTATCCTTGAATTGCATTTCATTGAGTTTTGCGTAAAAGCCCCCCAATTGTAGCAACTGCTCATGTGACCCCATTTCTTGGATCTTTCCTTTATCCAAAACGATAATTTTATCGGCTTTCCGAATGGTGGATAAGCGATGCGCAATCACGATGGAAGTACGTCCTTGTATTAAAGTATCAATGGCTTTTTCAATTAATCGTTCGCTTTCCGTATCAATGGAGGAAGTCGCTTCATCTAATATTAATATGGCAGGATTGTATAATAAAGCACGAATAAAACTTAATAACTGCCGCTGGCCCATACTCAAGGTAGCACCGCGTTCCATTACTTGGTAGTCATACCCTCCAGGCAAACTTAAAATAAAATCATGCATGTCAATCATTTTAGCAGCCGCATGCACTTGCGCCACAGTTATATTATTATTGCGAAGCGTGATATTGTCATAAATGGATCCTGAAAACAAAAACACATCTTGCAAAACCACCCCCACGGATGCTCTTAAAAAGTCCAAGGAGTAATTTTCAATAGGATGGTCATCTAAATAAATATTTCCCGACTGATAAGGATATAAGCGATTCAATATACTTATTACCGAAGTTTTACCACTACCCGTTTGCCCAACAATCGCAACAGTGGAACCAGCGGCTACTGAAAAACTTAAATCATTTAAAACCCAGTTGTCCCCTTCATAGGCAAATTGTACATTTTTAAATTCAATTTTACCATCCACTTTTTCGGGACAATGCTGCCCTTCGTTTAATGTAATATCTGTATTGTCCAAAACTTTAAAAACCCTTTCAGCAGCGACCATCCCCATTTGCAAAACATTAAATTTATCTGCAATCATGCGCAAGGGCCTAAAAATTTGATTTAAAAATAAAATGAACGCCACCAACATTCCTGCATCTAAACTTTGGTCTGCCACCCACCATACAATCAAACCCATACTTAAGGCCAATACCACTTCCACTACTGGAAAAAAAACAGAGTAGGCAAATATTGCTTTGATGTTTGCTGATTTATGCCCTTCATTAATTTTTTCAAACTTGGTCATTTCCTTATCCTCTGATGCAAAAGCCTGCACCACCGCCATTCCTGAAATATGTTCCTGCACAAATGCATTTAAAGCCGCAACTGCATTGCGTACTTGTATAAAACTTTTATTGACACTTTCTTTAAAAAAGTATGTAGCAATCAACATAATTGGAAATGGAATTAAACATATTAATGTCAACTGCCAATTAATAAAAAACATGGTTGCCAATGTGACAATGATGGTTAAAAAATCCGCAAGGATAGGAATTAAACCATCTGAAAAAATATCATTGATACTTTCAATATCATTAATGGTACGGGTGGTTAGTGTACCTAGTGGTGTTTTATCAAATTGCCTCATCTCCCAATGCATTACTTTGTCGTACACTTTATTGCGCAAATCTCGAATCACTTGCTGGCCCAACCAAGCCATTCCAAAAGTGAAGAAAAACCGAAAAATGGTTTCCACTATAATAAATGCCACCTGAAAAAGCGTGATGCCTATAATTAATTGTATGGCCGATTCAAATGCAGTGTTGGGTAAAAAAAAGCGTACCCATTCTGGTAAAATAGTAGGCTTACCAATCGCCGTATTCACCGTAAGCTGAATTAAATAAGGACGAATCGGGGTAAAAAAAGCAAGAAAAATGGCCAATACGAGATTGCCAATAAACATAAATCGGTAAGGTTGCACAAATGAAAACACCCTTTTCAAAAGGGGGTAATTAAAAAATGATTTGGGCTGTTTCATCGTCATAAGCTACAAAGTTACACTATCTATGTGTTGTATGTAAAAATCCTGTTTGATTGTCGTATTTTCGTAATAAGATGGATTTATCCGAACTACATAACGAAGCCAAAATCGCATCCAATTACGATTTAAATGAAGAACAAGAAAATAAAGAAATTGTTCGTCAATATCGTGCATTGCTCAGAGCCATCCGAGAAAAATTAAAAAAAGGGGATAAGGAATTATTACGCACTGCCTTTGAGATGGCTACCAAAGCGCATAAAACAATGCGTCGTAAAAGTGGCGAGCCTTATATATTACACCCCATTGCTGTAGCCATGGTTTGTGTGGAAGAAATTGGTTTGGGAGTTCGAAGTACCATTTGTGCACTATTACACGATACCATCGAGGACACCGATTTAACTTTAGATGATGTAAAAAATGAATTCGGGAATGAAATTGCAAAAATAGTTGATGGATTAACAAAGATTTCAGGTGTGATGGATGCCAATAGTAGCCAGCAAGCCGAAAATTTCAAAAAGATTTTATTGACCCTAACCGATGACCCTAGGGTGATATTAATAAAACTAGCGGACCGCTTACACAATATGCGTACCCTAGATTCAATGAAGCAGGAAAAGCAATTAAAAATTGCCTCCGAAACGATTTGGGTTTATGCACCCTTGGCCCACCGCATGGGTTTGTATAATTTAAAAACAGAGTTGGAGGATTTATCCATGAAGTACATGGAGCCAGATACCTACAAAGAGATTGCAAAAAAATTAGCGGAAACAAAGCGGGAAAGAACCAAATATATCAATGAATTTATTCGCCCCTTAAATGAGAAATTAATTCAAGAGGATTTTGAATTTGAAATGCATGGTCGCCCCAAAAGCATTCACTCCATTTGGAATAAAATAAAAAAGAAAGGCGTCAGTTTTGAAGAAGTGTATGATTTATTTGCGATTCGCATTATTATAGATGTACCCTTGGATAAAGAAAAGGAAGCTTGTTGGAAAGTGTATTCCTTAATAACGGACGAATACCTGCCCTCGCCTGAAAGATTACGTGATTGGTTGAGTAATCCTAAAAGTAATGGATACGAAGCCTTGCATACCACGGTAATGGGCCCGCAAGGAAAATGGGTGGAAGTGCAAATCAGAACCAAAAGAATGAATGAAATTGCAGAGAAAGGATTAGCTGCACACTTTAAATATAAGGAAGGCTCTCAAAACGAAGATCGATTTGATAAATGGTTTGTTCAAATTAGAGAAGCGCTTAGCAACCAACAAGAGGAAGGCATTGATTTTTTACAAGATTTTAAAACTTCATTTTTAGCAGAGGAAATTTATGTGTATACACCCAAGGGGGAAGTAAAAATGTTGCCCACCAACAGCTCGGCTTTAGATTTTGCTTTTTCTATACATACTGCGATTGGATCCAAATGTATTGGTGCCAAAGTGAACCATAAATTAGTGCCGATTAGCCATAAATTACGCAGTGGTGACCAAGTTGAAATCATCACGAGTAATAAGCAAAAGCCCAATGACGACTGGCTGAATAATGTGGTGACCGCGAAGGCTAAAAATAGTATTAAAGATGCGCTGCGGGAAGAAAAAAAATCAATTGCAGAGGAAGGTAAATATACTTTACAACGAAAATTAGAAAGTATTGGCGCACCATACAGCCCTTATAATATTGATCAATTAGTCAATTACTACAAACAACCGAGTCAACTTGATTTGCATTTCAAAATTGCAAAAAAACAAATCGACTTAAAGGAATTAAAATTATTCTTGGTATTGGGAGATAAAATTGAGGCGCCTAAGCCTATCCATGTTGCGCCCGAGCCTGGTCAAGAAACAAATCCGAATAAGTTTGTTCCAAAAAAGGAATCAGAACTGATCATATTTGGCGAATCCAGTGATCAAATAAAATACAGTTTAGGCAAATGCTGCAACCCTATTCCTGGGGATGATGTGTTTGGATTTGTGAGCACAGGAAAAGGCCTCATTATTCATAGAACTAGTTGTCCCAACGCTACCCAGCTTTTAGCAAATTATGGCCATCGGGTGGTAAAAACCAAATGGGCAAAAAACAAAGAAATTTCCTTCCTTACAGGACTTAGTATTGTGGGTATGGATGATGTGGGGGTGGTGAATAA
>JBEATG010000052.1:0-8914 GCA_041162035.1 Bacteroidota bacterium | reverse complement strand
GAAGAACAAGTGCATGAAAAGGGCGCTAATTTTTTACAAGTGTTACAAAAAACACTTTCCTAAAAGTTATCACCCATGTCATTAGGACAGTCATTGCAACAAAGGCAGCTACAGCGTTTATCGCCACAGCAAATTCAATTAATGAAATTGTTGCAAATTCCGTCTGCGCAAATCGAACAAAGAATTAAAGAAGAGATGGAGGAGAATCCTGCATTGGAAATGAATGCAGATTTATTAGATACGGATACATCAGCGGGAGCAGATGATTTAAATGATGAGTTTTTGCAAGGTACTAATGAGGAAGAAGAAGCCGTACCTGTAGATGAGTTTGAAATGAGCAATGAGGATTTAAATGAATATAATTATGACGAGGATTTAGCTGATTACAAAACCAAAGATGATTATTACCCGGAATTAGATAATGATGTAGTCATTCCCATTAAAGCGGAAGTAAGCTTGAATGAGCTATTGATCAATCAGTTGAATATGTTAGCATTAGATGAAACATCATTTAAAATCGCAGAACAAATTATAGGGAGCTTGGAAGATGATGGTTATTTGCGTCGGGCATTAACATCCATTGCTGATGACTTGGCTTTTAAGCAGAGTATGTGGGTGGATGAAAAAGACATCGAAAAAGTTTTACTTCAAGTACAACAATTTGACCCAGCAGGTATTGCTGCAAGAGATTTACAAGAATGTTTATTATTACAATTAAAGCGCAAGCAGGCTGATGCTCGAATGACCAATAGCGTTGATGCAAATCATGCAAGCCTTGATCCTATAAAATTGGCGATCGTTGTGATTGAAAAATATTTCGAAGAATTTACGCGCAAGCACTATGATAAAATTCAAAAAAGTTTGCATTTAAATGAAATTGAAATTAAGGGGGTGCTACAGCAAATTTTAAATTTAAATCCAAGACCAGGTGCGGACACACATGAATCGCATACCTCTGAAATGTATATTATACCCGATTTTACAGTCGTCATCAATAACGGAATTGTTGAATTGTCCTTAAATAACCGCAATGCGCCACCCTTAATCATCAGCGATGATTATAAAATGATGTTAAAGGAGTATGAACGCGGCAAAAAACAAGACAAATCTCAAAAGGAAGCAGTATTTTTCATCAAACAAAAAATTGATGCTGCAAAATGGTTTATTGAAATGATTCAGCAAAGGCAGCAAACTTTATTGAAAACGATGAAAGCAATTTTGGCACATCAGCAAAATTTTTTCACCACAGGGGATACGACACAGCTGCGTCCTATGATATTAAAAGATATTGCAGCAGCAACAGGACTGGATGTATCAACCGTAAGTAGGGTAGCCAATAGTAAGTACGTGCTCACTGAATTTGGCACATATTTGTTAAAATATTTTTTTAGTGAATCGCTCACTACTGATTCTGGAGAGGAAGTAAGCACTAAGGAAGTAAAAGCAATATTACTTGAGTTCATTCAACAAGAAGACAAACATAAACCATTAAGCGACGACGAGTTAACACATCAGTTGCAGCAAAGGGGGTACAATATCGCAAGACGAACTGTTGCGAAATACAGAGAACAATTAAATATTCCTGTTGCAAGATTGCGAAAGGAACTTTAATCAAATTTAATTTATGCAAAACAATTCCCCCGGTACTGTAACTAAATTTTTTGGACATATCATTTCCTTTGTTTTCCATCCCTTATTTGTCCCTACTTATTTTATTTTATATTTAATTAAAGTAGTGCCATTTGAATTTGTGGGCATCACAGATTGGCAATTGCAGTTACGTGTTTTTAGTGTGTTTTGGTTGACGGCTTTTTTCCCTGCCTTTGCGGTTTTTTTACTTTGGAGATTAAAATTTAGTGAGTCTATTTTTTTAAGAACACAAAAGGATCGCATTATTCCCTATGTCATAGTCATGTTTTTTTATTGGTGGATGTATTACTTAAGTAGAAACTTTTCAGACCAACCTATTGTATTAAAATATTTTTATTTTGGAATTTTCATAGCAAGTGCTATTGGACTCATCGTCAATAATTTTATTAAAGTAAGTTTACATGGCATGGGCGTTGGAGGTATGCTAGCTTCAGTGGTATTGGTGGGGCTAAAATATCCAATCAATAATATTATTTGGGATATCGCAGTATTATTTATTGCTGGTATTGTGGTCAGTGCAAGAATGATGGTGAGTGATCATACAAATAAGGAGCTAACGATTGGATTAGGTATTGGCATTATTACACAAACACTTGCTTATTTTTGGGTTGGGTAACATTAAATTAAAACTATGTGGCATAAACTAGCAGAATTCATTTTAAAGTTTAAAGTCTATTGCTTAGCCTCTTTATTGGTCATCACGATTGTTATGGGCTATTTTGCTGCACAAGTAAAATTAAGTTATGAGTTTACAAAAGCCATACCAGATGACAATCCTAAGTTTGTTATCTATAAGGATTTTGTTAAAAAATTTGGCATTGATGGAGCAACAATTGTAGTGGGCTTTACAACCGATAAAATGTACACGAAGGAAGTATTTAATCAGGTGCATGAATTGCATCAACAAATTAAACTAATTCCTGCAGTCACCGAAGTATTAAGTGTGCCATTTGCCTATGAATTACAAAAGGACAGTACTGAAACTAAGTTTAATGTTCATGCTGTTTTTTCAGCGCCGTATCAAAATGATAGTTTATTATTAGCGGATGCGCAAAAATTTGAAACCTTGCCTTTTTATAAAAATTTATTATACAATAAGGATAGTAATGCATTTATAATGGCGGTGAGCTTTATTCCAGATTCAATAAATACTGGTGCTCGAACAAGGATTATTCGTTTATTGGAGGAGAAACTGAATGTGTTTTCTAAAAACACCAATTTAGCCATTCACCTAAGTGGCTTACCCTATATTAGAACCATCATTGCAGATCGCATTAAAAAAGAAATGTTATGGTTTTTAGTAGGCTCACTTTTATTATCTGCAATTACTTTATTACTTTTTTTTAGGTCGATACCTGCCACTTTAATGAGCTTGGCAGTGGTAGCCATGGGCGTTATTTGGAGCTTTGGCACCATGGTTTTGATGGGGCAAAAAATTACCTTATTGACCGCCTTAATACCACCCTTGGTGGTTGTTATTGGTATTCCAAATTGTATCTATTTTTTAAACAAATATCATACTGCTTATAAGGAGACCAATGATCGTTCGGCTGCCATTATTCAAATGGTCAGCAAGATGGGTATTGTTACTTTGTTTTGTAATATCACCGCCGCTATTGGTTTTTTTGTATTCGCATTAACCAAAAGTCCATTACTGAAAGAATTTGGTTGGGTATCAGGTATCAATATCATGGCTTTATTTTTTATCAGCTTATTTTTTATTCCACCCGTACTTAGTTATTTGAAACCACCTGCCCCGAAACATGTTAAATACTTAGAAAGTAAATATTTGACACATGTATTAGTCAAAATTGAACGCTGGACCTTCAATCATACGAAATGGGTATTTGGAATCACTTTATTTTTAGTGGTGTTTTCAATTGTAGGTGTTTTAAAAATAAAAAAAGAAGCATTTATAGTGGATGATCTTCCCAAAAAAGACAAATTATATACCGATTTAAAATGGTTTGAGCAGAATGCAGGTGGTGTAATGCCCTTAGAAATTGTTATTGATACTAAAAAGAAAAATGGCTTAATACGAAGCACTAAGCCATTGGATCACATTGAAACTTTTCAGCAATTTTTGCTCACACAACCCGAACTAGGTAAGCCCTTGGGTTTGATAGAGGGTATAAAATTTGCAAAGCAAGCATTTTATGATGGTGATTCAAGTTCCTATTCAGTTCCATCAGGTACGGAAATGGCTTTTATTGCACCCTATTTAAAGCCAGTGAATGACAATGCGAAGCCTCAAGCTAGCTCGCCAAAGTCACCTACTGCTTTATTGAATAAGTTTATTGATACCGATAAAAGGGCGACAAGGATCAGTGTAAATATGAAGGATATTGGTAGTGCACAATTGCCGATATTTTTAAAACGTATGGATAGTGCTACACAAGCTATTTTTGATACCACTAACTACCATGTGCAAATTACTGGAAGTAGTGTTACCTTTTTAGAAGGAAGTAATTTTATCATCAAAGGGTTGGGTGAATCCATTTTTTGGGCTTTTTTATTAATTGCCATTTGTATGCTCTTTTTGTTTAGGTCCTTTCCAATTCTAATGTGCTCGCTTGTTCCTAATATTGTGCCATTACTTATAACAGCTGGATGTATGGGTTGGATAGGCGTATCATTGAAGCCATCGACGGTGTTAGTATTTAGTGTGGCATTGGGTATTGCCATTGATGTTACCATACGCTTTTTGGTGAATTATAAGCAAGAATTACCAAGATTAAACTATCAGGTCAATAGTACCTTAATACAAACAATAAAAAATACAGGGATCAGTATTATTTATACTTCAATGGTATTGGTTGCTGGATTTGTCATATTCTGTTTTAGTGAATTTGGAGGCACGAAGGCTTTGGGATGGCTTACTTCATTAACATTAGTGGTGAGTACACTCACCAATTTAATATTATTACCCGCTTTGATAAAAACATTTATTAAGCAGAAATAAAAAGTGGATGATTACTATTTGGTTTGCAATAGTAATCATCCACTAAGACTTAATTTATTCGTATTGAATTATTTCTTACTGAAATAAATTAGCTAATGTTTCTTGTAAGGTTTGTCCTCTTAATTCGGTTGCAATAATTTTTCCAGTAGGGTCTACTAACACATTAAATGGTATCCCTTCAATTTGGTAGGTATTTACAACGCTACTTTCCCATTTTTTCAAATCACTTAATTGTAACCAATTAAGCTTGTCATTATTGACTGCTTCTAACCAATCTGCTTTGTTATCATCCAATGAAATACCTAATACTGTGAAATTTTTATTTTTAAACCTTTCATAAGCCAATACCACATTAGGGTTTTCAGCGCGACAAGGACCACACCAACTCGCCCAAAAGTCAACCAGTACATATTTGCCTTTCAAACTACTGAGGGTAATTATTTTACCATTCTCATCCTGCATGGCAATTTCAGGTGCCATTTCGCCGGCATTCAATGGACTTGCCTTTGTATTGGCTTGCACCTGTGCGTTAATTAAATTTGCAAATTCAATGAGTGGAGTAGCTTTTGTTTTTTCAGCTGCCATTTTTGCCAAAGCCAATATTTTTGCAGCCTCCATCGATCTTAAGCCCAATCCCAAAGTGTAGTAAATGAATGCTGGGCTTGTTGCACTAGTGATACTTGTCTCAACAAAATCATTTAAGTTTTTTATTTTTTCTACTTTTTGTTTTTGTAACCAAAATATAGTGCTGTCTTTGCCGTTTTGCTTTTGAAGTGCATCTAAATTGTAAAGTGTTGCAAACAAGGACGAATCTTTTTGCCTGTATTGTTTTAAAAATTCAAACAAACTTGAAGTGCTATTAGAACCCTTCACGCTATAGCTGGAATAATTAGCGGCATCTGCACTAATGTTAATATTGTCATCATCGTTGATGAAAATGATTTCAAATTCCTTGTCTGTAGCCAAGCGATAAATCCCTTCTTGTTTCGCAATAAACTTAAATTCATAATGTCCTTCCTTATCAATCGTAATTGAATCTAAGGTTATAATTGCTTTGCCACCATAAGGAATCTCTTGCAAAAGCAATTTTTGATTTTCTGCATTTTTTATGTTTCCAGACACGGTAAAATTACCACCACTTTCATTTGTTTTACAACCTGCCAATAAAAGGGTACAACCGAGGATACCTGAGATAATTAATTTTGAAAGCATATCGTTATTTTTATAAATGATTTTATTATTTCAATTTTTGTTCTAAAAGCTGCATGGTCATTTTAGGGTCTGCTTTTCCTTGACTCAACTTTTTTACTTCGCCAGTAAATAAGCCAATGAGCCCCTTCTTGCCTTTCTTGTATTCAACGACTTTTTCAGGATGCATTAATAACACTTGGTCTACCCATACTTCAATTTCATCGCTTGAATTAGATTGTAATAAGTTATTACTTTTGGCATATTCCCTAGGAGACTGCATTTGTTGCATTACTGCTTTAAAAACTTTACCACTTGCCATTGAAAAACTTAACTCCTTGCTTGCCACTAAATCTAAAAGTTCCACTAAATAGGGGATAAAGGGTAGTAGTGTATTGTAGTTGCTATTGGTTTCATTTAAGTATTCTCTGATAGGTCCCAATATCCAGTTCGCTGCTGATTTGTATTGATTGGTTTGCTTTGTCCATGCTGCATAAAAATCAGCTTCTTCTTTATTTTCGCATAGCTGCTCCACATCATATTCCGATAAGGCATAATCGCTTTTCCATGTATTTTTTAATGCCCCTGGCAATACAGGCATCGCAATTTCAATATCATTAATATATTGTTGTGTTAATTGAAATGGTGCTAAATCGGGGTCTGGAAAATATCTGTAATCATTGGCGTCTTCCTTGTCTCTTATTGAAAAGGTAGTATCATTATTTGCATCAAAGCTTCTTGTTTGCTGTAATATGGTGCCACCAGCTTCTGTAATTTGAATCAATCTGTCAATTTCAAATTCAATCGCTTTTTTTATATTTCGAATTGAATTTAAATTTTTGACTTCTACTCTGGTGCCTAATTTCTTATCCCCCTTCAACCTGATGGAAATATTTGCATCACATCGCAAACTACCTTCTTCCATATTGCCATCACAAACACCAATCCATCTTACTAAGCGACGAACTTCAGTTACAAACAAAAAAGCTTCTTGCGCTGAGTGGATACAGGGTTCTGTAACCATCTCCACTAGGGGAGTGCCTGCTCTATTTAAATCAATATAAGTGTCTTGCGCTGAAGCATCATGAATGCTTTTACCTGCATCTTCCTCCAAATGAATTCGGTTAAGCTGTACTATTTTATCGCCAGCTTCTCCTTTAATCTTAATGGCACCTCCCACACAAATGGGTGTAGTATGTTGCGTGATTTGATAGCCCTTAGGTAAGTCGGGATAAAAATAATTTTTACGCGCGAAGTAATTGTTATTTTCAATCCTTGAGCCACAAGCAATTCCTAATCTAATGGCGTATTCAACTGCTTTTACGTTTGTTTTAGGGAGGGTTCCAGGATGACCCATGGTGATTGGGCTAATATGGGTATTTGGTTCAGCGCCAAAGGAAGCAGCATCACCACAAAACAACTTACTCTGTGTTGCTAATTGTGCATGAATCTCTAAACCAATGACCGCTTCATATTTTTCTGCAATTCCCATGCAGCAAAAGTACAATTATTTGGGGCTTAATTTTAGTTTAAATACCCTAAAAAAACGCCCCGTCTTCATCTGAATGTTCAGAAATAGACGGGGCGAAGATGATGAGTTTACTTGGTTTAACCTTACAAATCAGCTGTTTTAAGCTTCTTAGGTATTTTTACTTCAATCACAGTTTTTTTACCATTTCTTGTAATATTAAATTTGAATATGGTGCCTTCTGTGGCCGCTTTGATGATCGGTTTAATACCATCCACATCTTTTACTTTTTTATCATTCACTTCTGTGATAATATCATCTTCTTTTAGACCTGCTTTTGCAGCTGGTGAATTTTCACTCACAGATGAAATTTTTACACCTTCATTTTCTTCCACATCTTCCACACTGATGCCTAATTTTGGTTTTTCAATATTGCCGAAAAAATTATTTAATTCTGGCATTTGTGGTAGTTCGAATCCAAATCTTTGTGTTCCATTATTACCTCTGCCTCTTGGTGTGCTAGGGACGAAGTTGGGTTCAATAGTCATCCCTTGATTAGGCATACTAAAACTAAATGATTGGGCTTTATTTTTTTCTAGTTCGGCAGTCAATTTTGTTTTAGCACCATTTTTTAAAATACTAATTTGTACTTTATCTGATGGCTTGTATTTGCCAATAGCGTCATACAAATCTTTTGGCCCTGTAATTTTTTCCTCATTAACATTCGTAATAATATCATCCTTTTTAAGGCCTGCTTTTTCTGCCGGGCTTCCTTTGCTTACCTCGTTTATTTTAGCACCCAATTCATTTTCTTCAGATATTACACCTAAAAAGGCTGCATTGCTTTGTGCAGGTGTTGCGAAAGATAAAACATCATCTATATTCAAATCCAATGGCTTACCCTCCACTATTTTATTTTCTTTGCTCTTATCACGAGGTATCATCATTCTTTTTAAAATCACGCCATTTTTGCCTTGCCCATTGATTCTAGGATCATTTTCGGCTACTTCCTCACCATTGATGATAATTTTATCGCCATCAATTAATACATTCACAGGTTCTTCTGTCAACTCACCGTTTTCTTTTTTATCTCCTTTGTTATTTTTTAAGATTTTTCCTTCTTTGGTTAGCACTTTAACGGTGACTTCTTTTAGCGCTTTATCATCTTTGTTGGCGGAAGAATTGTTTTTCTTTTTGGTCGTAATAACAACAACGCCTTTCTCTCCTTTCTTGCCATATAAGGCTTTAGCAGATGCTCCTTTTAAAACATCTATTTTTTCAATATCATTGGGGGATATTTCATTGACGTTTTTTACTTCTTTGCCATCCACAATGTATAAGGGCGTTTCACCTTTTACCGCGATGCTGGTGTCCTTCACATTGCCTTTTACAACAACAACAGTTGGCTTTCTAAGATCTAATTTTAAGTTTTGTTTTTCACTTGTTTGCGCAAAACTTATTTGTGCAATTACACATGCCATTAAAAAACTGCTTACTTGCTTGATCATATTTTTATGTTTAAGTATAGATAAATTTCTAAAGCAAATGTAGGGAATTTAATTAACTACGAAACAATTCGCAAATGTTAAATTTTAGTCAATTTGAAAATTTTCGTACCCAACCCTCTCTCCAAAAAAGCCCTATCA
>JBEATG010000189.1:0-3439 GCA_041162035.1 Bacteroidota bacterium | reverse complement strand
TCATTTTAGTTTGCGGGGTAATCGCTGCTTCCCACTCGGCTGCTGTAGCATTAGCGCCTACATAACTATAATCAATGCCATATTTGGGTAAATATTTTGAAATCACTGTATGCGTACTTCCGAAAATTGAATTGCAGGATAATAAATGATCTCCTTTTTTTAATAATGCCATAAAAGAACCAAAAACCGCACTCATGCCACTCGCTGTTGCAAAGCCTGCTTCTGCATTTTCTAAAACACATAAACGATCTACAAATTCTTGCACGGAAGGATTGGAGAAACGGCTATAAATATTCGCATCTGTTTCATCCGCAAATGCAGCACGCATATCTTCCGCATTATCAAAAGTAAAACTGCTTGTTAAAAACAAGGGAGAGGAATGTTCGTGCTCAGAAGTTTGCGGAACCCTTGTTCTGATTAATTTGGATTGATTATGTTTCATAAGTTAAATGCTACTTATTTATATTTAAATACTTATTATAAATTGAATGTCTTAATAATCGGCAACTATTTTTTGATGACTGTTATGGTGGTTACAGCATTTCAACGGTCCATGTAATTTTCGCGCCAGCTGCGATTAGGGTAGCTGCTACGGAACAATATTTATCAATAGAAAGTGCGCATGCTTTTTCGGCTCTTTCTTTTGTCATGGTTCCTTTAAATTTAAAAACAATATGAATGGTTTCCCATAAAGCAGGTTCTTTACCTAATTGACGTTCCCCACTGATCTCCATTTCTAAAACTTCAATTGTTTCTTTTTGTTTCTTTAATATCATCACAATATCAACCCCACTGCATCCACCTAATGCACTTAATAAAGCTTGCATCGGTCTCACGCCATTGCCATGTCCACCTTGGTCCTCAGGAATATCCATGGTAATGGTTTGCCCAGTTTCATCGGTCGTAACAAATTGATAGTCGTCGTCAATCCGCTTTAAATTTATAGTCGCCATAGGTGATGCTTGTTAGTAGTTAAGAAGTATAAAATTTGTACCTTTGGCAAAGGTAATTCAAATAGATACTTACTTAGCAATAGAATTCGAAAAAATGGGTCCAGCAATATATCAATATAATCAACCTTTTGCACTTGAATGTGGGGTCAGTTTGCCAAAGCTTAAGATCGCCTACCATACTTATGGGGAATATACGCCTGGTAAAAAAGTTGCTTGGGTTTGCCATGCTTTAACGGCCAATTCAGAAGTCATAGATTGGTGGAAGGGTTTGATTGGTGAGGGATCCTTAATAAATCCGAATGATTATTATATTATTTGTGCAAATATCGTTGGTTCCTGTTATGGTTCAACTGGGCCATTGAGCGTGGAGGATTTAGGCACAGAGATTAGTTTAAATAATTTCCCGACATTGACCATTCGGGATATGGTACAAGCGCATATTTTACTGCGCCAACATTTAGCCATAGAAAGTATTGATTTATTATTAGGCGGAAGTATGGGTGGTTACCAGGCATTAGAGTGGGCCATCTTTGAACCGAGTGTAATTAAGAAAATGTTTTTGATTGCAACATCGCCTTCTGAAAGTGCATGGGGTGTGGCCGTGCATACGGCACAGCGTTTGGCCATTGAAGCAGATTGTACTTGGAAGGAAGCAACACCTAATGCGGGTGCGAAGGGTTTAAAAGCAGCACGCGCCATTGGTATGTTAACGTATCGTAACTATGGTATTTTTCAAGAAAAACAAACGGACGAGGATCCAGAAAAGATAGATAACTTTAAAGCATCTTCCTATATCGAATACCAAGGGGATAAATTAGTTAAGCGCTTTAATGCTTATAGCTATTGGTTATTAACTAAGTCCATGGATAGTCATCACTTAGCACGTAAAAGAGGTGGAGATTTAATCAAAACCTTAGGCA
This sequence comes from Bacteroidota bacterium, assembly GCA_041162035.1. Lineage (GTDB taxonomy): Bacteria > Bacteroidota > Bacteroidia > Chitinophagales > Chitinophagaceae > Sediminibacterium. Next base: position 1,566 of record JBEATG010000189.1, on the reverse strand, counting down.
CCATTCAAATTCCTACGTTTATTATGGGTATTAATAGCGATATTTTATGCCCATTGGATGAGCAGCGTTTTATGGAACAACATATGCCCAATGCCACTTTGGTGGCCATTGACTCCTTGTATGGGCACGATGGATTTATTATTGAATCAATACAAATCACCAAGCATTTAAGTGCTTGGCTCAATACACATTCCTAATTTAAAATTAATTTTATGGGTATCTGGAATCAATTTGGGGAGTATTTATTTATCAAAAAAAGAGATCCAAATCAACAACGTACCAAATGGATGGGTTACATGCATGGCATGAATCGCATTTCTTTATTCATGTTCATTATCGGATTACTAGTAATGTTATTTCGATTTGTGATTTTGCCCCTGTTTAAATAAAACTTATTTAAGCTCATCCATTATAATTTGCGCAGCTACTTCACTGGCATTGTGCCCAGTCGTTAATATATTTTTTAAAGTAGTATAGTCGTTTTTAATTTGAGACTGCGCGTTAGTGTCGGTTAACAATGTATTCAATTCCGCTACTAGGTTTTTAGTGGTCAAATTTTCCTGAATCAATTCCTTCACCACTTCTTTGTCCATAATTAAATTCACCAAGGCAATGAATTTAATTTTCACAAACCTTTTGGCGAGCATCAATGTAATGCGGTTGCCTTTATAACAAACTACTTCGGGTACATTTAATAATGCAGTTTCAAGTGTCGCCGTTCCGCTGGTGACAAGTGCTGCTTTGCTATGGTTTAAAATAGCGTAGGTATTATTTTTAACAATATGGACATTGGATAAATTAGGCATCAATGCGTTGAACCAATCATCCGCTAATCCTGGGGCTTGTGCCACTGCAAAATGTTCATTAGGAAAATGTGCAGCAACCGATAACATCATGGGTAGCATCTTTTCAATTTCTTGCTTTCTACTTCCAGGTAATAATGCAATCACAGCTTGCCCATTTAATTGGGGCAAAGGGTGGGGTAAATTTACTTGTGAAGCAAGTACCTGCATTAAAGGATGTCCCACATAATCGACCTCCCAATTCCAACGCTCCTTAAAATATTTTTTCTCAAAAGGCAGGATACATAATAATCGATCAATATTTGCGCGCATGGCAGGCACCCTATTTTCCTTCCAAGCCCAAACCTGCGGTGCAATAAAATAAATCACTTTTAAACCTTTTTGCTTCGCCCATTTGGCAATGCGTAAATTAAAGCCAGGGTAATCAATACAGATTAACACATCGGGGTTAAAATCAGTTATATCTTGTTTACAAAACTTTATATTCTTTACAATGGTAGATAAATTCATCACCACTTCCACTAATCCCATAAAGGCCAATGAACGGTAATGTTTTACCACATTTCCGCCTGCAGCTTGCATTAAATCACCACCCCAACATTGGATAACAGAAGCTGCATCCTTTGCTTTGATGGATTTAATTAAATTTGATCCATGTAAATCGCCGCTGGCTTCTCCAGCTATTATATAATATCGCATTTATAAAAACCATTTACATGCAATTGCAGCAATTGCATAAATACAAGTGGTGAAAAATATGCCC
>JBEATG010000257.1:0-2824 GCA_041162035.1 Bacteroidota bacterium | reverse complement strand
CCAAGATTTAGCAACACATAGTTTATTTTCTAAGGGTATGTGGTCACAATTTGTGACCACATATGGGCTATTTTAAGGCATGCGGTCACAATTTGTGACCGCATAGGGCAAAAATGGGGGTATGCGGTCACAAATTGTGACCGCATAGGGATAAAACGTATTTATACTTAAAACAGCTTTAATTTTAATGCCTATTTTAATTTCTAAAATTTAAATAATGACAGAAATTAATTTAATTCAACAAAAGATTCATGAAATAAGGGGCGAAATGGTCATGTTGGATTTTGACCTGGCCTTACTTTACGAAGTAGACACGAAAACATTAAATCAAGCAGTAAAAAGAAATGAACGAAGGTTCCCCGCAGATTTTATGTTCAGGCTTACTCAAAAAGAGTGGGATAGTATGATATCACAAAATGTGATATCATCTGGGTATAAAAGAAATAAAAGTTTAATACCTTTTGCATTTAGTGAACATGGTGTAGCCATGATTTCAGGAGTACTTAAAAGCGAGAAAGCTTTAATGATGAATATTTCAATAATCAGAATGTTTATTGAAATGAAAAGAGTACTGCTAAAAAATGCTTCTATTAAAGGGCAGCTTCAAGAAATGAGAGAAAGGATTGGAGAACATGATGTTCAACTTAATAAAATATATGATACTATTGAGCACTTATTGGATCTGACGATAAATAGAGTTAAATGGAATGAAAGAAATAGAATTGGATTTAAAGAAGAGAAATGATCTCTGATATTTAGAAATGCAAACGCATGACGTAGTCGTCCATGTAAAAGCCATTGCCAATATCAAACTTAAATTCGAGTTCTTTGATGAAGCCTTTTTTTAAGTAGAAAGTGTAGGCCGTATTTTGTTTGTTGACTTGTAAAAATAGGGAGCTTGATTCTGCAGCTTTGGCAACTTCGATGGCTTTGTTTAATAAAGCTTTGCCAGCGCCGGTGCCCTGCGCGACGGGTAGCACATAGAGTTTATTTAATTTGTGCGCCCCATCCTCTGGACTTACGGAACAAAATCCGACTGGGTCTAAATCTCCATTATCATTTTGTTTGCTTGCAATATAAAATTCGCAGCCCGTATTCATTTGTTTTTCTAAAGATGCATCGCTATACATCCAGTCCAACATAAAATCAATTTGTTCCTGTGAAATGATATGTCCATAAGTGCTTGGCCAAGTGCGCTCGGAAACGGAACGAATAAAAGCTCGGTCGGATAATCCAGCGCGGGTTATGATTATTTCACTCATACTATCCTAATTGCGCTAAACTTTCTTCAATGGTTTGGATACGTGCCAAAGCATCTGCTCTTTTCTTTTGTTCAATTGCTAAAACTTCGGGCTTTGCATTTTGTACAAATTTTTCGTTATCCAGCTTCTTGCTTACACTCACTAAAAATCCTTGTTGGTGTGCTAAATCCTTCAATAAGTTTTCCTTTAAACTGGCAGTATCAATTGCTTGATCAGAAACAATATAAAATTTATCTTTTTCTAAAGCAACCACAATAGAAGCGCCAATGGCACTTGAAGTATATTGTATATCAGATGCGTTAATTTGCTTTGCTAATATTTTTTGTATAGTTTGGTAAGGGGCATTATTCGATGTTTGAATATATAATTCAATTGCATCCTTTGGTTTGATCTGATTTTTATTACGTGCATCACGTAAAGTAGAAATTACATTTTGCAATAAAGCACCTGCTTTTAAAACAGCATCATCAACTTTAGTCGTAGGTGTATAAAGTTTAACACATAAATCCTCCGTCTGCGTTTTTAAAGTATGGTGAATTTCTTCTGTAATGAATGGCATGAACGGATGTAACAATTGTAAAAGTGCATCATAAAATGCTACTGTTTTTTCATAAACCCCTTCATGCATTGGTTGTTCAAAGCCTGGTTTGATCCATTCTAAATACCAACTACAAAAGTCATCCCATATTAAACCATAAATCGTTTTTAAGGCTTCGCTCAATCGGAATGTTTTAAGCATTTCATCCACCTCGTTTTGCGTACTCGTCAATTTTGCTTGAAACCAATCCATTGCAAATTTAGCATCCTCTGGAATTTCACCTTCCTTATTTTGACGTGCTTCCCACATCTTCAATAATTTGGTGGCATTCCATAATTTATTATTAAAGTTTCTGCCTTGCTCTAAAGTTGATTCGTCAAACAATAAATCATTGCCTGCAGGCGAAGCAATCATGATTCCAAAACGAACTGCATCTGCACCATATTGATCAATCAATCCTAAAAGGTCAGGAGAGTTCCCTAAACTTTTACTCATTTTACGTCCTTGCTTATCCCGAACAATACCTGTGAAGTAAACATCTTTAAATGGAATCTTACCCATGTATTCTTCTCCAGCCATAATCATTCTCGCTACCCAAAAGAAAATAATTTCAGGTGCGGTAACTAAAGTGCTGGTAGGGTAGTAGTAATTAACTTCTGCATTATTGGGATTGGATAATCCTTTAAATACTTCAAATGGCCATAACCAACTACTGAACCAAGTATCCAAACAATCTGCGTCCTGTGTTAATTTTTTTTCTTTGGTTTCAGGATGATTTGCATTAACCTCTGCTTCATTATGTGCAACATAAAAATTTCCTTCTTCATCATACCAAGCTGGTATGCGGTGACCCCACCAAAGCTGACGACTAATACACCAATCCTTAATACCTTCCATCCAGTGGCGGTATAAGTTTTTAAATTTAGCAGGATGAAAACTAATTTCATCTGACATCACTGCTTCTAATGCAGGCGCTGCTAATTGTTTCATATCCACCCACCATTGTAAACTTAATCTTGGTTCA
>JBEATG010000252.1:0-3015 GCA_041162035.1 Bacteroidota bacterium | reverse complement strand
TTTAAAACAATGGGCGTTTCGCTATAATTTTCTAAAATGGAAATGGTTTCCTTTAATTTTTGAAAGTTTTTTATATCAAAATGCGAAGTAATTAAATTATGTAGGCCTTTAATATACTGTGCCGTTTCAATTTGTTTCATGTTCTCATTTGCATCAAACAAGTCCACCCATTTTTGAGAATATCTATAGTGCAATAAAAAATCCTGTGTTATAAATCCATACCAACAATAACATTGGTAACGATATAAGTTTTCATAAAATCCATTCGATGATTTTACCAAATCCATGATGGGATCATGCATGAGTTTGTCAAGCTCAATCCTGTCCTCCTCATTGCGTGCATGTCCATGTTGAATATACCAACCATATAATTGTAAGGAAAGGTTGGACGATTTTGCAATTAATTCTAAGCGATGATTTACTTCATCAATTTCAACACTTAATTGTTGTGCGCGATCTTGCATGCTTCTGGTAATATGCAAGGCCTCAATCTTTTTTTCTAAAAACAACACCTGTAATAAATAAGTAACCTGGTTGTTATGCTTGGTTAATGTTTTTATTTTTTCAAGTAAGCGCAGGCTCTGAATGTGTAAACCTTTGTTGTATAAAATTTTTGCATGGTCTAGTTGTTCATGAATTTGTAAATCAATATTTTCATTTTGTTTTACAATTCTTAAGCTGGATAAAATTTGATCGTATAAATGCGCCTTTAAATTGGACAGCTGTTGTTTTTGAATGGACTCATTTTTACGAAGCAATTCCTCCTCGTCATACTCCTTCATTTTGTCCAATGCGTCAAATAGTTGGATAATCTTTAAATCAGCCGATGCCGAGTTCCGCTTCACATATAACTTGAAGTTGCGTTTTTCGGCCCTTTCTAGGGACTTAACCAAAATAAATAGAACCTCGGTACTAAGGTTGGGCATCGTAGCTAATTTATATTCAATTACTTGATAATCAGTAGTTTATCTAAAATTGACCCTGATTACACATTGTAATTTAGTCATAAAAATGATGTGGATTACTTGTGAATAGGGGTTAAATTTGAGTAATCACCGGGCGAAAAGCCCGTTTTTTATCTGTAAGAGGTTCATAATCAATAAGATGCTTGCAATCTGAACCCTACAAAAACCGAGAAAAGAGACCAGAATTATACATATTTAAACGATTTAACGATGGGGCAACAAGTTTTCATTTTTGATACCACTTTGCGTGATGGTGAGCAGGTTCCGGGCTGTAAATTAAACACCAAGGAAAAGTTAGCGCTTGCGGTAAGACTAGAGGAGTTGGGCGTTGATATTTTAGAAGCCGGATTTCCAGTATCAAGTCCAGGTGATTATGAATCCGTGAATCAAATAGCGAAGACTTTAAAAAATACGGTAGTGTGTGGTTTATCAAGAGCCGTACAAAACGATATTGAAGTAGCAGCTGCAGCATTAAAACCTGCGAAGCGTTTTAGAATTCATACAGGTATCGGCACATCTGATTTGCATATCAAATATAAATTCAATGCTACGCGCGAAGAAATTATTGAACGTGCAATAAGTGCCGTAAAATTGGCACGTAACTTTACGGACGATGTTGAATTTTATGCAGAGGATGCGGGACGCACCGACAATGAATATTTAGCGCGCGTGATTGAAGCAGTGATAAAAGCAGGCGCGACTACTTTAAATATTCCAGATACAACAGGTTATTGTTTACCTTATCAATACCAAGCGAAAATGGAATACTTGGTGAACAATGTTCCCAATATTGACAAAGCAATTTTATCCTGTCATTGTCACAATGATTTGGGATTAGCCACTGCAAATTCAATTGCAGGTGTGATGGGTGGCGCGAGACAAATTGAGTGTACCATCAATGGATTAGGGGAGCGCGCAGGTAACACAGCATTGGAGGAAGTGGTGATGGTATTAAATCAACATAGTGATTTGGGATATAGAACAAATATCAATACAAGATTATTAAATCCAATAAGCCATGAGGTTTCAGAGATCATGCGCATGGGTGTGCAACCTAATAAAGCCATTGTAGGCGCGAATGCGTTTTCACATTCCTCAGGTATACATCAGGATGGATTTCTAAAGGAAGCGCAAACCTATGAAATCATTAATCCAGAATTAGTAGGCGCGGAAGAAAGTAAAATAGTTTTAACTGCACGCAGTGGCCGTAGTGCATTAGCGCATCGTTTAAATAAATTGGGTTATGCTTATGAAAGAAATGATATTGATGTTTTATATCCTATCTTTTTACAATTAGCGGATAGAAAAAAAGAAGTATCACATGATGATTTAGTAGCAATAGCAACAGCGTATTCAAAATAAAAGTGACAAAAAATAGTTGAGATCATGGGCAAAACAATATTTGATAAAATCTGGGACAAGCATGTGGTAAAGATCATTGAAGATGGTCCATCGGTATTGTATATCGACAAACATTTAATACATGAAGTAACCAGTCCGCAAGCATTTAGTGGAATTGAAAAAAGAGGCGCGCAATTATTTCGTCCAAAACAAATTGTAGCTACTGCCGATCATAATGTACCAACGATGAATCAGCATTTACCCATCGCTGACCAATTATCAAAATTTCAAGTAGATACTTTAATTGACAATTGTAAAAAACATGGGGTTGAATTATATGGATTAGGACACGAGCACCAAGGTATTGTGCATGTGATTGGACCAGAATTAGGAATTACACAACCAGGCATGACCATTGTATGTGGCGATAGTCACACCTCCACACATGGTGCATTTGGATCTATAGCATTTGGTATTGGCACGAGTGAAGTGGAGATGGTTTTTGCATCGCAATGTGTGATGCAATCCAAGCCCAAAGTAATGCGCATTAATATTGACGGAGCCATACAAAATGGCGTGGTATCAAAAGATATCATCTTATTTATCATTGCACAAATATCGGCGAGTGGCGCCACAGGCTACTTTGTTGAATATGCAGGATCTGCTATACGTGCATTAAGCATGGAAGCGCGCATGACCATTTGTAATA
>JBEATG010000245.1:0-3538 GCA_041162035.1 Bacteroidota bacterium | reverse complement strand
GGGTATAAATTATCGTCAATGAAAAAACTCAAATTAATTTTGTCGTTAATCTGACATTTTTCATAATTAATATTTCGAGCTGCATAAATAGCACTGATCACATCAAAGGTACAATCGGCAGTATTAAATACACCCGCTTCGCTCGTGGCTGTATTATTTTTTTGATCAAATAAAACTTCCTCCTTTTTATGAAAGCTCCCTTCATTAATATGTCGGGTAAATTGATATGGCAATAAGGTTTTTGCATCTACAACGGATTCGTATTTATCCCTTACTTTGAAAATCCAATCATATTTTGAATTTGAACGACCATTAAGTGTGAAAGTATACGCTGGCGTGTTATTCCAAGAAGATGATTTAATGGTGAACTCAGCCTTACCCGCATTTACATATAAGCCAATTACATTATAATAGATGGTGTATCTCACTTTTTCACCTACCTGATAGGATTTGTTGATTTGATTGCACAAGCCATCGCGCTCCTTGGAAGGAAAAAAAGATAATAATGAACTTAAAAATATTAATAAAATGTACACAGGGGCTTTAATTTAAAATGGCGCACTTGATCATTACCATCATGCAAAATTATTGCTTTATGCGGAAATTAATTAATAAAAATGCCCCAATGATGGCAGGTAATAAAAAGTTAACTGCCCAAATGATGGTACTTAAGCATATCAGCATTAAACTATTGTTATAGTAGGGTTCCAATAATACGACGATGATTTGTCCACGTATCACTAAATCCGTTAAACTGATTGAAGGGATAATGCTTAGCAATAAAAACAACACCCCTAAGGCTATCCACAAATCAATAGGTGTAATAGGTATATTTAACATTTTCACTGCCCAAGTATATTGAAGTACAAAAATTATATACTTTAAAAAAGACAAGCCCAATAAATTCAATTTTAATTTATTTTCAATTTGAAGTTGATTTATTTTGTTCAACCAACCTTTAAATTGACCAGGATGGAAATAAACAAACAAAGCAGCGATCAAGCCCAACGGCATGAACCATTTGATCCAAGGAAAAAATGGCAGGTTAAAAAAAAGTGCGACACTCCCAATGCTAATGGTAATGATGAGTTGCGCATAGGAGGACCAAGCCAATTGTGCCACCCCTTTTATTTTACTACCAGGCGGCAGCAATAAAATACGTCCTACATAATCGCCCGAACGCGCTGGGGTAAAAAAAGCAAAAGCTTGACCAATCAATACTGACTTATAGGATTTGAAAATTGAAATGGGACTCCATGATGCCAGTAAATTTTGCCACTTTATTGCTTCCATTAAATAGTTGCCTAAAAAAAGTAACAACAAAACAGCCCATTCAAAATAAGTAACTTTCTCAAACTGAATTTTAATGTCGGCACTGTATTGGTTCAAATTTTCATTGTGCGCCACTTTATTATAAATAGCCACTAAGCACACAACAAAAAGGATCAATCCAATTGATTTATTTCCCCAACTACGTAAACGATTTAGTAAAACATCCTTCATTGGCGGTAAAGTTCGGAATTTGCCATCATATTTGTAACTTTAATGCAAATGTCAAAAACACCCATTATTTTAGGAATTGACCCAGGAACTCAAATTCTAGGTTTTGCTGTTTTAAAAGGAGGAACGAAGCCTGTTTTAATCCATATGGATGTATTAAAATTGACCAAGGAAAAGGACATTTACGCGCGCCTACAATTGATTCATGCAAAAATCATTGAACTCATCGAAAAATACGAGCCTGCACATTTTGCCATTGAAGCCCCCTTTTTTGGAAAAAACGTACAAAGCATGCTCAAGTTAGGGCGCGCCCAAGGGGTAGCCATTGCAGCAGCGATGCAGTTTAAATTACCGGTGACGGAATATGCACCTAAAAAAGTAAAACAATCTATTACCGGGAATGGTAATGCAGATAAGGATATGGTATGGAAAATGTTGGAGCGTATTTTAGATTTAAAAAGCCAACCGAAATATTTTGATGCCACCGATGCATTAGGTGTTGCGCTTTGTCATTGGTATCAAATGAGTAGTCCTGTTATACCCACAGCAAAAGGATTAAAAGGCTGGGATGCTTTTTTAGCAAAAAATCCAGGAAGGCTTAAAGTCAAATAGCACCGAAATAATTATTTTATAGAAAATCGTATCTAGTTAAAATTGGTTACAAAGGTAAATGTGATTGAATACTTTTTTGAATGGCTTCAAATTCCTCCTTGCTTAATTTTAATTTAGGTTGTGAAAATTCCATATCCTTTGCATCATTAATAGGAATTAAATGCACATGTGCATGAGGCACTTCCAAACCTACGGTAACCATCCCTACGCGATTACAAGGAAAACTTTGTTCAATTGCTTTGGCAATAGGTTTTGCAAAAATTAATAACTCCGCTAAAAAATCATCCGGCACTTCAAAAATTTTATCTACTTCAATTTTAGGAACCACCAATACATGTCCTTTTTGTAATGGGAAAATATCTAGGAAGGCAAAAAACTTTCCCGATTCTGCAATTTTATAGCAAGGAATTTCACCCGCGATAATTTTTGAAAACAAAGTCATAATGAATGTATTGAGACACTAAATTTAATTAAAAAAACGAAGCGCCCACAAGATTAATGTGTGCGCTTCGTTTGGGCGTTATCCTAAAGTATCTTAGTATTACTAAATAGTAATATTGTCAATCATAAATTTCATAGTACCATTCGGTGCAACTACTTCAGCAATTTCACCTACTTTTTTACCTAATAAGCCTTTTCCTATAGGGGAAGATGCTGAAATTTTACCTGCTTTCAAATCAGCCTCCTTTTCCCCTACCAAGTGATAAGTGAATGTTTTTTTAGTCGCTTGATTGGTAATGGTCACTTTGGTTAAAATAGTCACCTTACTCGTATCAATGGTACTGGTATCGACAATCTTCGCATTCGAGATGGCAGATTCGTGTTGCTTAATTTTTGCTTCTAACATGCCTTGTGCTTCCTTAGCCGCATCATATTCTGCATTTTCTTTTAGATCCCCTTTTTCTCTAGCTTCCGCAATAGCCCTAGAAGCCGCAGGACGATCCACCGATTTCATTCGATGTAATTCCTCCCGCATCTTATCAAAAGTCTCTTGCGTAACATACATATTAATTTCACTCATACAGTTCACTTTAGTTATAAAAAAATACAACGCCACATAAATGAAGCGTTGCACTATGTAAAGATATTAAATTAGGGTCAAATAATGCCTAATTTTCCTAGTAGGATTTGAGACATCTTCAAATAGGCTTCATGGCTATACCCTGCGATATGCGGGGTTAAAATGAAATTGGGATATGCCATAAAGGCCTGTAAACGCGCCTGTTCTGATGAGCTATAACTGTCTAATTGTTCGTTTTCAAGTACATCAATTCCTACTCCGCTAACTAATTGATTTTGAAGCGCTTTAAGCAAAGCATCGGTATTGGTCACCGCACCCCTACAAGTACTTAAAAAATAGGGTTTTTGAACACAAGCATTAAAAAAAGAATCATTCGCATAATGTTGGGTGAGCTCAGTTAATGGC
>JBEATG010000218.1:0-2956 GCA_041162035.1 Bacteroidota bacterium | reverse complement strand
CTTTAATAATTTTGAGTATTTTAAAATTGTAGCTATTAGATACTTCCATAAAATAAACACCTGAACTGTAATTTATTAAATCTATTTTTTGTTCACCTATTCCAACTTTTTCTTCGGCTATTTTTTCGCCTAAACAGGTATATATTTTAAGTATCACTTCCTCATCTGCATGTAAAATTATATAATCATGAAAAGGATTTGGAAAAAGTTTAATGTTTAATAAGAAATTGCGCTCAATAATATCAAGACAAGGTACAACGTTAACAAGGGTGCTCGTAATATTACTACAACCTGTTATTGTATTTGTTCCGCTAAGCGTAAAGGAGGTCGTAATAGTTGGTGTTATAGAAATGGTTGTATTTTGTGATGCATTATTCCAAGTATAAGTATTAGCTCCATTTGCAGTTAATGTTATTTTGCTGCCTGAACAAACTGTGCCTTGTGGTGATGTAATAAGTAATGTTGGTTTTGGCGAAACATTAAGCAACAGGGTAGCAGTATTTGCACAACCAGTGGTTGTATTTGTACCTATTGCTGTATAAGTGCTAATTATAATTGGTGAAACCGCCAAAGTAACATTTGATGCTCCAGCTTGCCAGCTGAATGTATCTGCCCCAGAAACAGAAAGAGTAGCCGTGTTACCAATGCATAAAATGCTTGGATTCGAAACTATTTGCACATTGGGTAATGCAGCAACATTAAATATAATTGGTGCCCTTGAGCCTGCTAATGTGCAAGTTGAAGCCTGTGCATAGTAGGTATATGTACCTGTACTTAAAACAGGTGTAATAAATACCGTGCCGCTAGCTATTGCAGAAGTAGATGTTTGGCTGGCATACCACGTTAAACTACCACTACTTGTGGCACTTAGTGTTGCACTATTACCGGCGCAAACAAAATAGTCACTCGTATTCAGCGGGACATCTGCGCACAAAGAAAGTTTAAAAATAAATGCATCATTTAAATTATTTATCGAACTAAGAGTAAATGTATTCGCACCAGGATCAAAATCACTTGTACCCTTCAACCGACCGGTAACGTATAAATTGCCAGCGCCATCACCACATAATACATGGCCATGAGTATCCATAGTACCTCCAAATTGTTTAGCCCAAATAAAATTGCCATTTGGATCTAATTTTGTAATGTAGATATCTGATGATGAACCAAAGGGTGTTAATATAAAAGTGGATATACTCGGATCAAAATCTATAGGAGAATTAGTAAACACTCCTTCAATGTATAAATTACCCAATTGGTCAGGAATGATTGAGTAAGCTACGCTATGACTGTTGTTCATAATTCCAACAAATTGTTTAGCAAATATAAAACCACCATTTGCACTCAATTTTGTTATAAAAGCATTCCCTATTCCTAATGCCGACAAAGTGAATTGAGAAGGGCCTGGATCAAAATCGACTATAGAAATAAAAGAACCGACGCTTAAAACATTATCCTGCACATCAAATTTTGATCCATGATTAATATCATTGCCAACACCACCCATTTGTGCAGCCCAGATATAATTACCTGAATTGCTTAATCGGCAAACGAAGCCATCTTGCAATCCGTTGGATGTAAAACTGCTAATAGCAGGGCCAGGGTCAAAATCAATAATTGTATTAAATCCCCCAGAAACCAAAATATCTCCAGAAATACCCGAAGATATAATGTGTGAAGATCCATCTTCATCTGTGCCACCAATTTGTTTGGCCCAAATTAGGTTGCCTGAATTTGTAAAGGCACCTACAAACACATCAGTAAATCCCAATGAAGAAAAAGTATATGTGCCTGGTCCGGGATCAAAATCACGAAGACCATCAAAATTAGCGGCAGTGTATATCTTACCACTAGCATCAATATCCAAAAACAAAGTGGGTTCACTTTGTAATCCTCCTCCCAATGTTTTTTCCCACATAAAACTACCGTTACTATTTAATTTACACAAAAAAGACTGCCTTAAGCCTGCCTGTGAAGAAACAGTGTAAGAGCCTGGGCCTGGATCAAAATCGACTGTTGCAGAAAAACTTCCTCCCACATAAACATTACCGATAACATCTGTTCGAATGCATGACCCTGAAATAACATTATTGCTTAAAGATAAAAACCCGGCAGCCCAAACAAAATTACCTTGGGCATTTAATTTTAATACATATGTATTTGCAAAACTACCACCGGCACTTATATTATAAACATTAGGGCCAGGATCAAAATCTACTGTTCCATAAAAAGTACCGGTAGTGTATACATTGCCAAGAAGGTCGGTGCAAATATCCAAGCCGGCATCAGCTCCGGTTGAACCTATTTTTTTTGCCCAATTAAATGTCTGAGTTTGTGCAGATAAAAAACTATATCCAAAAAAAATAAAAAAAATTAGTGTTTTTTTCATGACATTATTTTGATATATAAATTATCATTAATTGTCTTGGTAATCTTTAATTTAAAATTATTAGTGTTATGATACTCGAGTTCTGCTCGCAATAAAATTTATATCTTAATACTTTAATTAACGACTTGAAGTTTTCAAAATTTCAAAATGGTTTAATAAAAACTATAATATTATTTAATTTGGTTTTTCAAAAATCACTATTGTATTGTGGCGCCAGTTGGACTTGAAGCAAATGTATAGGATATCTGGCAAGTAAGTGGTAAAACCGTGCTACCGAAAGTACCAGAATCACTTGTGGGAATAACTCCTGAACAACCACCATAAATAGAGATTAATGGGGTAGAAACTGTAGATAATCCAACTTTGGTGATATTCATTGTGATTTCTGTGGCAGACCCACAAGTACATGTACCAGTTGGTGTCAAAAATGCAGATGAACCTCCAAGCACAGAAACAGATTGCGGACTTATACATTGCGCTTGGCAAGTTGATAAATCGATATACTCAAAAGTTACTACCATGGTGCAGTTAGTGCTGTTAGTAACTGGATATGGGCATAGTATACCT
>JBEATG010000175.1:0-5371 GCA_041162035.1 Bacteroidota bacterium | reverse complement strand
AGAGAGCTGGAGGTATATCATATGCTTGCTAAGGGTATGAAAACCAGTGAAATCGCAAATGCATTATCATTAAAGGCAAATACAATTTCTACAATCAAAAAGGTAATTTTTAAAAAATTAGGAATTTCATCTATTTTTGATTTATATAAATTGTCTGAAAATATAAAAAATTAAATATGAAATTTGTTACTCTTTTATCGTTTCTTTTATTTGGTGTATTTACCTTAAATGCGCAAACAACACCTGCAACAGATAATGATATTGCTAAATTTTTGAAGTTTACCAATGATAATTATGATATGGGTAAAATTCCTAATGGCAAACCTGTTGAATACAATGTTGATGTTCAAAATATCAGTAATTCAAATATCACTTTGGATAATGTAATTGTAGGTTGTGGTTGTACTACACCTAAATACACTAAAAATATAGTATTGACACCAGGCGCGCATACGATAATTACTTTGGGTTTCAATGGTTTAGCCATAGGCCCATTTTCAAAATCAGCCACACTATTTTTTAGTGGCAACCTAGTAAAACCAGTTTCATTTCGTGGTGAGGGGGTGCAGTAGACTATTTAATTGTAGTTAGTATTTTGTGAATACTAATATCTTCATCTATTAATGGCCAGTGTATTCCATAATTTGCTGGTGAAATTTCATAGTTTAATCTTTCTTCAGCAGTAGCATTAAGTAAAGGTTTGGATATTTCTTTCAAGTCTAACTCATGCATCTTGTTATCTATTTTAATCAAAAGAGTATCTTTTGTGAAGTTTATAGATTCTATCTTGTTGTTAATTGTTGTTTTCATTATTTATTCTTAATAAAATGATTAAACCAAGCGTCAACTATAATATCAAAATTTTTATATATTATTTTTTTAATTTCTCTTTTAGAAGCTGGAGTAAAATTAAAACAAAATGCCTCAATAATCTCTATTTCATCAATCATTAACCAAAATTTACCTTGCATATCTCCTTTTTGTACATGAATATGAATAGGTTCATTAATTTCATTAGAATAAAAAAATAATCTCCATCCGTAGATATACAATATAGTTGGCATGTTTTTGATTTAAACATAACTATGTTGTCTATTATTGTACTTTCGGTTAATTCGTATTTTAAAGGGTCAATTAAACTTAATAATAACTATTGAATTGAAACATTTTTAGAAAATGTTCTAATTTCTAGACAAAAGGATTGCCGTCGCTTTGCTCCGGCAGCCCATATAAAATTTTACAAATTTTTTCCCCACCAGGATTACCTCCCTTCGGTCGGTGATCTATGGTGCAATTAATTTTCAATTAATCCCCCAACTGGATTGCCGTCGCTTTGCTCCGGCAGCCCTTTTGGGGGGCGAGAATGACAAAAAAGGGGAAGCCGGTAGTTTTATACCCAAAACAAATGGCTGCGCCATTTTAACGTGTTACTTCAAAACTTGCACATTAAAGCAAGCTTTATGTGCCGTTTTTCGTAATCCGTTGTCACTCCGTTCAGTTTTGGGCATTAAAAAAGGGGCTTTTTGCCCCTTTTTTGTCATTCTGCGGAGAGTTAGGGATTCGAACCCCAGGACCTGTTACAGTCAACAGTTTTCAAGACTGCCGCAATCGACCGCTCTGCCAACTCTCCGCGGCAAATGTAGGAAGGGAAACCGAATTTTGCAAAAATACTTGCAATTTATATGGTTAAACAATTGGTCTAATTTATTGACTACCATGTATCTTTACAAAAATGGCCTAAGTGAAAGAATTATCTGCATTAAATGTGTTTTTTTGGAAATATAGGGCGCGTTTCTTCATTGGAATTGTATTTGTCATTGCAACCAACTATTTAGCGGTTTTGGCACCCCAAATCACTGGATATGTGGTTGGTTTAGTACAATCTAAATTGCCGGGGGCAAAACCAGTTACTACAGTGCACAACGAAATGGTCACGATGGGTATTGATCAAATTGGTAATTATTACAATTTTACATTTGCTGGTTTGGTTACTTTTTGTAGTCTTGTCATTTTAATTTTGGCGATTATAAGGGGGGTATTTATGTTTTTTATGCGCCAAACTATTATTGTCATGAGTAGGCATATTGAGTTTGATCAAAAAAATCAAGTGTACGAACACTATCAAAAATTAGATACTGAATTTTATAAAACACATAGCACGGGTGATTTAATGAGTCGCATCACCGAAGATGTAAGTAGGGTGCGTATGTATACAGGCCCTTCCTTAATGTATTTAATTAACTTAGTTTCCTTAATCGGTTTTTGCTTATACAATATGTTTAGCAAGGATATTATGCTTAGTTTATATGTACTGGCGCCGCTTCCAATATTGGCCATCACTATTTATTTTGTAAATAGTATTATTAATAAAAAGAGCGAGGAAATTCAAGGGCAACTTTCTGATTTAACTACCAATGCGCAGGAATCTTATTCGGGCATTAGAGTCATTAAATCTTTTGTGCAAGAAAAAGCGATGCTGGGTTTCTTTAAAAAAAATAGTGAATTGTATCGTCAAAATGCAGTGAGCTTGGCTAAGGTGGAAGCGTTTTACGCACCTACAATGGCTTTAATGATTGGACTAAGTACATTAATTACTATTTATTTAGGGGGTTTGCAAGCGCTTCAGGATCCTTCCAAAGTAGCTACTGTCATTGAGTTTGTGATCTATATCAATATGCTTACTTTCCCTGTAAGTGCCATTGGTTGGACGGCAAGTATGATTCAAAGAGCCGCTGCATCGCAAAAAAGATTGAATGAATTTTTATCTATTCAACCTAATATTACCAATCCAACTTCACCTGTTATGACTAAGTTGAAAGGTGATATTGTTTTCAAGGATGTTTCATTGGTTTTCCCACATTCTGAAGTAACAGCATTAGCTGATTTTAATTTAAATATCAAAGCAGGTCAAAAAGTTTTAATATTAGGCAAGACTGGTTCTGGAAAAACAACCATTGCACAATTATTAACCAGAATGTATGAAACTTCTACTGGTCAAATTTTGATTGATGGGGTGGATGTAAATCATTTTCAGGTGCAAAATTTAAGAAATGATATTGGCTATGTGCAACAGGATGTTTTTTTATTCAGTGATACCATTCAAAATAATATACAGTTTGGGTTAAAAGAAAAAGTATCTTATGATGATTTAACGCATGCTGCAAAAACGGCACATGTATTAAATGAAATCAATAATTTACCCAAGCAATTTGATACCTTAGTAGGGGAACGTGGTACTACTTTAAGTGGAGGACAAAAACAAAGAGTGGCGATTGCAAGGGCCTTGATTAAAAACCCTTCCATTTTAATATTAGATGACTGTTTAAGTGCGGTGGACGCTAATACTGAAAGAACCATTTTAGCCAATCTTGATTATTATATAAAAGATAAAACGACCCTTTTTATTACACACCGAATATTTTACAATTTCAATTTTGACCTGATCATCTATTTACAGGAGGGGAAAATTGCCGAACAGGGCACACACGATAGCTTGTTAGCTAAAAATGGCCTTTATGCGGAATTATATCGGGCTCAGCAATCACTGGATGCTGATTAGTCCAAGGAAATAGGCAAAATGCTTCATTTTCAGCCGATAAGAGAAAAGGGATAATTTTTTTGATTTTCAGCAACATTTTTATATTTTTAGTTATAATTCAATGTAACTATGGAGCAAGAGAACTTCGACAACAGTAATGAGCGACCAATTGAAAGTGTCTATAGTACGCGTATTCGTGCTGGAAAAAGACGCACTTATTTTTTTGACGTAAGAGCCACCCGTTCAAATGATTATTTTTTAACCATTACGGAGAGCAGAAAACGTTTTGACAATAATGGTTATGATCGTCATAAAATTTTCATTTACAAAGAAGATTTCAATAAGTTTATTAAGGCAGTGAATGAAGCCATGGATTTTGTTAAAACTGAATTAATGCCCGATTTTGATTTTGATGCATTCAACCATGAGGAAGATCCTAATGCACCAGAACAAGGAGTAAGATTTACGGCACCACAAGAAGTTTCAGATCAATCAGCACCAGTTGCACCTGCTACATCACCTGCGCCTTCCGTAGAAGAAGCTATTCCAGTTGCTCCTGCTGCTCCTGAAGTTGAAATTGATCCTGCATCAATAACTGAAAAAAAGCCATTAGAAGCAAGAGATTCTCCTGCAAGTCAGGGCGATAATATGAGTCAAGAAGAGGTTGAAAAATGGTAATACGCTATTACAATTCGTAATGCGATTATAAGTTTTTAATCATCCAAATATCACATCCATCATGTCCACTATTACCAAGTGCATGATGGATTTTTTTAAACCCAACATTTTCATAAATACTTACTGCTTTGGAAAGTTCAGGCATGGATTCTAAGTAAACTTGCTCATATCCATTCTCCTTGGCCCATTGCATTGACTTTAATAATAGTTGTTTTCCTAAACCAATACCCCTGGCATCCTTGTGTAAATAGAGTTTTACTAATTCACAGGTTTTATCTGGAAGACCTTCAGTAGGATAGATGCCTGCACCTCCAACTAGGGTACCTTTTAATTCAGCTATAAAATAAATGGCACCTGGTATTTGGAATAATTCAAATAAATGATCCGTAGTTGCATCGTAAAAAACAGTACCCGGTTTATTGGCACCAAATTCAGTTAAAGCCACTCGGATTACCTTTGCGATGGCCTCATTGTCATTAAGTGCAATGTTTCGGATGATTAAATCAGGAGAAATTAGGCTTGTGTTTTCCAATTTTTATATTGATTGATTAAACCATTGGTGGAGCTATCGTGATTGACTACTTTATTGTTGTCTGTTAATTCAGGTAAAATTTTATTTGCCAATTGTTTTCCTAATTCAACACCCCATTGATCATAACTAAAAATATTCCAAATAACCCCTTGTGTAAATATTTTATGCTCATAAGTGGCAATTAAAAAACCTAAAGTTTCTGGTGTAATTTTTTTCACTAAAAAAGAATTCGTTGGTTTGTTACCTGAGAATACTTTAAAGGGCGTTAATGTTTCAATTTCCTTGGCTGTTTTTTTACTTTGTTTTAATTCAGCAACTACATCAGCATTTGTCTTTCCATTTAACAATGCTTCTGTTTGTGCAAAATAGTTACTTAGTAATTTATCATGATGATCGCTAATTGGGTTGTGGCTAATCGCTGGTGCAATAAAATCACATGGAATCACTAATGTGCCTTGGTGTATTAATTGATAAAATGCATGTTGTCCATTGGTACCTGGTTCTCCCCAAATCACTGGGCCTGTGGTATAATTAACAGCCGTTCCATTACGATCAACAAACTTGCCATTACTTTCCATATTGCCTTGTTGAAAATAGGCAGCAAATCGATGCATGTATTGGTC
>JBEATG010000134.1:0-4324 GCA_041162035.1 Bacteroidota bacterium | reverse complement strand
ATTATAAATATTGACGATTATAATTTACCCACTGATCCCGAATTGAATGTTGCAGGCGCTGCATTATTAGCGATGATTGAAGAATACACTGTAAATAGTAGCAGTGATAAAACCTTAGTTGATTTTTCTACTATAGGCTTTGAGGTAAAAATAAATAAACTAATTAAACCAGGAAGTGGCGTGGGTTCGAGCGCAGCAAGTTCAGCTGGCGCCGTTGTCGGGGCTAATTATTTATTAGGTAAAATATTTTCCAAGGATGATTTAGTGCGTTTTGCCATGAATGGAGAAAAAGTGGCATCCGGTGTAAAGCATGCGGACAATATTGCTCCATGTATTTTTGGAGGTGTTACATTAGTGCGCTCTATCTTCCCATTAGAAATAGTTGCATTACCCTCCCCTGAATTATTTGTGACCATTGTGCATCCACAAATTGAAGTACGGACAGCTGATGCACGAAGTATATTAAGACAAAAGGTTTTATTAAAAGATGCCATAAAGCAATGGGGTAATATTGCTGGATTAGTCGCTGGATTAATGAAATCAGATTATGATTTAATTGGAAGATCATTGGAGGATGTGATTATTGAACCCGTGAGATCCATATTAATCCCAGGTTTTGATGCATTAAAATTGTCCTGTAAACAAGCAGGCGCTTTAGGTGGTGGTATTTCAGGTTCCGGTCCTTCTATATTTATGTTAAGCAAGACCGAAGAAATTGCGAAAGCGGTTGAAAAAGAAATGCATGAATTGTATGCGGGAATGAATTTACCTCATCACACGTATGTAACCAACATCAATCAAAGCGGCGTAGAGATAGTAACTGATTTTATTTAATACCGGGACTTAAAACTTATTGGATCCTACATGTGTTTATTGATTTTTTTAGATTTTAATTATAACTAAATGAGGGCTTGCTAGAACTCAATGGCAGCAAGGATCATATAGTCTAACATTTTACTTTAAACTAAAAAAGAAAAATATAACATTTTAAATTCGAAATATCATAAATTCATATAAACTTAAAATATAAAAGTTTAGAAAAAATGCAGTATTATAGTTTACAAAAACAATCACCTAATGTTGATTTCAGAACTGCGGCCATCACTGGTCAAGCGCCTGATAAGGGATTGTATTTTCCAACTGAGATTCCAAAATTTACTGCAGCGCAAATTGAGCGTTTTAAAACATTAGATAAAGCAAGCTTGGCTTTTGAAGTAATGCGCCCTTATGTGGGGGGCACCATCGATGATGCTACCTTAAAAATTATTTGTGCCGAAACCATCAATTTCGATTTTCCATTAGTTCCAATAACAGATACTATTTCTTCCCTTGAATTATTTCATGGTCCCACACTTGCATTTAAGGATGTGGGTGCTCGATTTATGAGTAGGTGCTTAGGATATTTTTCTAAACAAGCGCGCGCAGAAAATGCTACAGCGAATGATCACAAATCACAAGAAGATAAAACACAAGGCGAAAAACCAAACACCGTATTAGTCGCAACTAGTGGAGATACTGGAGGTGCAGTGGCCAATGGGTTTTTAGGGGTGACGGGCGTGAATGTAATTATATTATATCCCAAAGGGAAAGTGAGTCCTATTCAGGAATTACAATTGACAACCTTGGGGCAAAACATTACCGCCTTGGAAGTAGATGGAAGCTTTGATGATTGTCAAGTAATCGTTAAAGAAGCATTTATGGACGGGGAATTAAATGCAGCTTATAATTTAACATCTGCTAATTCAATAAATGTTGCAAGATGGTTGCCGCAGCAATTATATTATTTTTTCGCATGGCAACAGTGGGTTGCAAAATATCAGGATTCGGATGGCATCTATCCTCCTATGAATATCGTAGTGCCGAGTGGTAATTTTGGGAATATATGTGCAGGTATGATTGCAAAAGAAAGTGGCTTACCCTTGGGACATTTTGTTGCGGCATGTAACGCAAATGATGTTGTCACAAGATACATGGCTACTGAAAAATATCAAGTAAAGCCTTCTGTTGTGACTGTATCTAATGCCATGGATGTAGGCAATCCAAGTAATTTTGTTCGTATCCTAGAAATGATGCAAAACAATTTTAGTACACTAAGTAACGCATTAACAAGTTATAGTATTACTGATACTGATACCAAAGCAACTATCGCGCGCGTATATAAAACCAATAACTATATTTTGGATCCCCATGGCGCCGTTGCATTTATAGCGGCTGAGCAATTTTTATTGGAACAACAAGTAAATAATAATACGATTAGTACCACTGATGAAGCTTTCAACGCAGGTGCCATCATATTAGAAACAGCACATCCAGTTAAATTTCCTGAAGTGGTGGAAGAAGCAATAGGACAAAGCTTGCCTATCCCCGCTTCTGTTCAAAATTTATTTGAAAAGGAAAAAGTATCTATTCCATTAGCCCCTAATTATACTGCATTCAAAAATTGGATGCTTAAAAAATAGTATTTATTAACTTTTGCTGCAGCACTTTTAAAATAAAGCCATTTCATAGGAAATAATATATTTATTGACAATCCTAAAATAGATGTTATAAAAACTCTTTTATAAACTCCGAAGGATAATAAATTGGTAGTAAACTAGTAGCCTCTTTTTTTAATTTTCTATCACTAGTGATAAAATATTCCAATTTGTGATGCATTGCAGTATAATATTGTAAAGCATCTTCGGTATCATCAAATTTTGAAACAATTGCGTTTATAGCAACTTCTTGTGGTGTATCAATGATGGTAGTTTCAGTTAAGATATTAATTAAAATTTCCTTACATATTTTATTGGATAATTCTTTATTTAATATGTAATAAAGAATGTGAAGAATCGAACTACTTATATAAGCTTTTAGTATACCACTTTCAATAGCTAAAAATATATTTTTTACATCTTCGTATCCTTTTCTTTTTAAGCTATGGTCCAGAATTACATTAGCGTCAAGAAAAATTTTATAAGCCATATTTTTTCAATTTAGCTTGATAATATTCATCTATTAAATCACGATCTTCTGAAATATGTTTTTTGGGTAATTCATCAATTAGTTCAGTGAGCGTTTTTCGTTTTTTCATTTTCACAAAAGTGCTTAAGTAGTTTTCTACTATTTCAGAAACACTGGTTTTTTGTTTATAAGCCACTTTTTTCACTTCAGCCAATAAGGGGGCATCAATGGTGATATTTAATCGAGCTTTCATAGTATCAAATTGTAATAATTTACAAAGATACGCATAAAAATAAATCATACGCATAAATATAGGTTTATAGACAATTATACACCCCTAAAACCCTTGTTTTTAGCGTATAAATACGCTCCTTTAAATGAGGATTATACCCTAACTATCCATTAATTCAGCTCATTTCTGAATTGTAATTAATTCACAAATATGTGAATTAATTAATTTACATTTACAATCTAGTATGCGTGCAAATAATTTTCAAAAATCAACTACTCTTTGATTTATATGAAGGAAGAAAAACAAATAATAAAATATTTCGATCTAATCCTAAAATAATCAAGCAATATCATCTCGTATTGTTAAAACTAAGAAAAGTAGATGAGCTACATCAGTTGAAACAATTTCGTGGATTAAAATATGAACATCTAAAAGGGAATTTAAAAGGATACAGTTCAATACGATTAAATGGAAAGTACCGACTCATTTTTAGGGAAGTAAATTCGATGGACGAAAATAAAATAGCCACCACTTTAGAGATCATCGAGATCAGCAATCATTATCAATAAAAAATTTATAAATGAATAAGAACAATTATTTAGCTAAGGGAATAAATATTGAAAAGGCAATTCCAAGTAAAGCAATCCATCCTGGGGAAGAGTTGTGTGAAGAATTAAAATCAAGAGGAATTTCTCAAAAGAAATTTTCTGATTTAACGAAGATTTTACCTTCGCAACTCAACGAAATTATTAAAGGGAAGAGAGGAATCAATGCTGAGTTAGCCATTATAATTGGTACTGCATTAAATATGGATCCCATTCTTTGGGCAAAATCGCAAATGTTTTATGAATTAGATTTAGCTCGTATAAAATTAAAGGAAGCAAACAAAAGCAAGCTGATTAGCATTAAATAAAAAAAGCCTTCCCGAAAAATCCGAGAAGGCTATATAAAAAAGGTAAGTGCTTCTTATTTTTTGATGACTAATTTGTCATGCGTTCTTCGCACTTTTTTAGCATTCACTAAATAATCATTAGCTGCATCACGGTATCCTAATGTTAAAGCAACTGCACTGTGCAATCCTAATTCTTTTAATCCTAAAACTGCATCAACTGCATCTGGTGCAAATCCTTCCATAGGAGTAGCATCTAC
>JBEATG010000169.1:0-2513 GCA_041162035.1 Bacteroidota bacterium | reverse complement strand
TGCGTATGCCCGTTCCGCTAATACTAAGTCCTGCCTTGTGTACCCTATTTTTAATACTATAAATATATTCGTCAGAAGGTACTTGCGGATAGTTTTGTAAGTAATACCCTGTAATATCAATAGCGTCAATATTCAAATTCCCACAAAAATCAATCACCTCCTCAATGGTGATTTCCTTTTTGGTTAATGGCGCATTAAAGGAGTATGCATTTAAGCTTATTTTAAAACGATGGCTTAAAGATGACTTTGATTCCCCTGCAGCCACCTCAATTTTACTACCCCCAATATTTGATTTAGCAATCGCTGGAACAAAAAAAAGAGACTGTAAAAATTTTCTTCGTTGGTTCATAAAAAATGATTTCGTACTAAATGATAAAATAGTTCATTTACTAAATGTACCAAATATTTCTAAAAAAATAACCCCAGTAAAACTGAGGTTATTTGAGCATATTGCAATTACTTTTCTAAATATTAAGCTTCCTTTGATTTAGGGGCTTTTTCATTGGGTTTTTTCTGCAAGGTAAAAACCAACTTGTTTTGTGCAGTATCAAAATCACCAATCAAAGTATCCCCCTCCTTCACACTAAAGTTTAAAATTTCTTCGGCTAAAGGATCTTCTATATATTTTTGAATGGCTCGGTGTAAAGGTCTTGCTCCAAACTGAACATCATACCCTTTATCCGCTATGAATGTTTTAGCTTCTGCCGTTAATACCAGATTCAATCCTAGATTAACCAAGCGACCTAATACATTCTTCATGATAATATCAATGATTAAGAATATATCGTCCTTTGTTAAAGAATTAAATACCACAACATCATCCACCCTATTTAAAAATTCAGGTGAGAATGTTCTCTTCAATGCTTTCTCAATGACTGATCGATTGTTTTCTTCGGTTTGCTCTACACGCGTAGCCGTGGCAAATCCAACACCATCCCCAAAATCTTTTAATTGACGTGCGCCAATATTAGAAGTCATGATGATTAAAGTATTTTTAAAATTCACTTTACGACCAAGGCCGTCTGTTAAAATACCATCATCTAGCACTTGTAATAAAATATTATAAATATCTGGATGTGCTTTTTCAATTTCATCTAGTAAGATTACACAGTAAGGTTTGCGACGCACCTTCTCTGTTAGTTGTCCGCCTTCTTCATAACCAACATAACCTGGAGGCGCACCAATCAATCGGCTTACAGAAAATTTCTCCATGTATTCACTCATGTCAATTCTAATTAAAGACTCTTCTGAATCAAACATGTTACGCGCAAGTGCACGTGCTAATTCTGTTTTACCAACGCCTGTTGGACCTAAGAAAATGAAAGTACCAATGGGTTTTTTAGGATCCTTTAAGCCTACTCTATTTCGTTGAATGGCTTTCACCACTTTACTAATTGCATCATCCTGACCAATGACCATTCCCTTCATTTCATCGGCCATTTTTCTGAGCTTGGTTGTTTCCGCTTCCACCATACGCTTCACAGGTATCCCTGTCATCATGCTCACCACCTCAGCAATGTTTTCCTCATTAATTGGGAAACGTTTTGTTTTGCTTTCATCTTCCCATAAGGTTTTCGCTTTTTCTAAAGCTTCCCCTAATTTTTTTTCTGTATCTCTTAAGTTAGCAGCTTCTTCAAAACGCTGACTTTTAACCACCCTATTTTTTTCGTTTTTAACTTCCTCTATTTGTTTTTCTAATTCAACAATATCCTGAGGAACATTAATATTTTTTAAATGCACTCTAGCGCCAACTTCATCTAATACATCAATGGCCTTATCAGGTAACAAACGATCCGTCATATAACGATCACTCAATTTCACGCAGGCTTCAATTGCTTCTTGATCATACACAACACTATGATAATCCTCGTATTTGGATTTGATATTATTAAGTATTGTAATTGTATCTGCTACACTTGGTGGCTCAATCACTACTTTTTGGAAACGTCTATCTAATGCACCATCTTTTTCAATGTGCATACGATATTCATCTAATGTCGAAGCACCGATACATTGTAATTCTCCTCTAGCTAATGCAGGCTTAAATATATTAGAAGCATCTAATGAACCGCTTGCACCTCCAGCACCCACAATGGTATGTATTTCATCAATGAACAATATCACATCTCTGTTCTTTTCTAATTCATTCATGATGGCCTTCATTCTTTCCTCAAATTGGCCTCTGTATT
This sequence comes from Bacteroidota bacterium, assembly GCA_041162035.1. Classification (GTDB taxonomy): domain Bacteria; phylum Bacteroidota; class Bacteroidia; order Chitinophagales; family Chitinophagaceae; genus Sediminibacterium. The sequence continues at coordinate 324 of JBEATG010000169.1, read as the reverse complement.
TTGTACCCGCCACTAAAGCAGCTAAGTCCAATGATATTACTCGTTTGTCAAATAAAACACGGCTTACTTTTCTTTGCACAATACGCAAAGCCAATCCTTCCACAATTGCAGTTTTACCCACCCCAGGTTCGCCAATTAAAATAGGATTATTCTTTTTACGACGACTTAAAATTTGACTTACTCTTTCAATTTCGGCATCTCTACCTACAATTGGATCCAAGGAATCCATTTCGGCAAGCTTGGTAATATCTCGTCCAAAATTATCCAGTACTGGTGTTTTAGATTTACTCGCAGTAGCAGTTTTTGCTTTTGGACTAGCCCCAA
>JBEATG010000111.1:0-4586 GCA_041162035.1 Bacteroidota bacterium | reverse complement strand
TCATAATTGGGTCCCCAAAATGCAGGAAAGCGACTACCATTGTGTTTATTGCTAAAGTTAGTACTCACCATTTTTTTTGCTTCCTCCGTTAATCCTAATAAAGCTGCATTCACTGCATCTTGTTGCCAACCATTAAATGCAAGGTCGTATCGCTTATTAAAAGTATTGATGGCCAATTCCAAATTAGGTTTTCCAATGCCATAAATTCGGTAAGGGAAAACTGCATATAATTGAGGATCCTCAATATTCATTCTTATACCTAAGTTCAATCCTGATGATAATATCCAAGTTCCATCATTTGCTTTTTCTTTTGGTAAAACAGGTAGCATTCCTAGTAACTGAGTACTATTTTGTTGAAATAATGGGTCTTTAATTACAGCTTTGTATTCCTCTGTTTTTAATAGGACCGCATTTAAGCCATCAATTTCAGGAGCGGGGTTAACCATACCTTCAAAATAGGTTTCTAACGATTGTGCTGGTTGAATAGATAACTTTCCCGTTGCATCCTTTTTATAATGTTGAGAATAAAAAGTAACTATTTCTTTAATAAATGGAATAAACTTATTTTCAAATAAAACTTTGTCATTAGTGAATTCGTAATAATCAAACATCATCTTGCAAAGTTCTATTCCACTTTGCCAATAGTATCTAATATATTTATTTTCTGAAACACCATCCTCATATTTTGATCGATCCCAACCATAATTATCATTTAAATAACTTCCCCATGGTGTCATTGTTTCCGGGAAGTAGGCACCATCGTGTTTAAAATATTTTTGTGTTCGATATTTTGCCAATGGAATTGCATTGATATACATATCAAAAAAGGGCTTCATAAATTCAAAGTCGCCGCTATAATACATGCTACTGTATGGTATTCTTGTATTTTGGAACCAAAAATTAGCGCCCCATAATCTAAAGTCTGCATCTAATCCAACCTCTTTTTTGTCAACCAATGTTTCATCGGGCGCTACTGTAAATATGGAGCCATTAAATTTTATTGGCATGCCTCCTCGGCCAGCACAGGCATTTAAATATCTTTGTAATAGGTATCCTTGGGTAATTTTGAATGTAGTACTTGCCTCTTCTTTTGAAGTAACTATAATATAATGCTTGTTCCAAAATTGATGCCACCAGTTGATATGATTTTGGTATTTTTCAATTGCATTTAAATTTTGAATTTGTTTATTTAAGGTAACAATTTCTTTTTTCCATTCATTTACATCAGGTGTATGTTTCTTTAGAATGTTAATTTGAAAGTTAAACTTGGTAGCAGGGTTTTTATTTTCAATTACAAATTCATTCTTTTTTATAAAATTTTCACCACTCACTATTGCACCAAAATGTTGGTTTAACAAAGGGTCTTTACCAATTGTATTGAAATTTGTTATATTTTGATTATCTAAGGTTAATTGCCAAATGGAACTTTTATTTTGGTGAACCCACATTAATGCATTTGGCTGCATTAATAAGGTATCCTTTTCCTTCATAAATGGGGTTTCCCTAAATCCAACCCCATAGCCACTGTGACGATCATGACCCACCAATGCACTTGATTCCTTTCGCCACATAGCATTGGTCACTTCAACTTGTAAAGGAATTGTACTATTTCCTTGCACTTGAATTACTGGGTGATTAGCATCTATATAGCATAAAATATTTATGCTTTGATTCCCTTTGTTTGCTTTTATGTTTATAACGCCATCATGTACAATTAGTGTTTGTGAAAATTGTTTTGCATCTAAAATATTGGGTGTGATTTTTACATCTATTTGTCCAATTTTTAATAATCTTCCAATTTCACTATAAGCATCTGTTTTAGAAACAAGAAAATGTATAGTGCCCGATGAGTCAACCCATACATTACTGCCTATATCCCCATTGCCCATGGGCATTGATCCCAATTGGTTTTTACTTTGCGTCTCATAAACTACATTGTATGGTGTTAAGGATGGCTGTGCATTAACTTGAAAAGTTCCAATAACAAATACTGCAATAAAAATTAATTTACGAAACCACTTTATCATTATTTTCTGTATTTGTCTTTGTATAATCCCATTTTGTCAAATGGTATTGGTTGAAATCCAGGTATTTTTTCAAAAACGATAGAATTGCTTTTTAACATAAAATTGCCTTTTTTCATATCTACAAATCCTGGGTCCTCATTGGTTTTAAAATTATTATTTTCATAGGCTGTTGCAAATTCCCCGCCCATTAGTTTTACTAATTGTTCTGGTCCACCGATGATTACGTTACCAGAAAATTCATTTCCTCTAGAACGCATACCCTGCCACTCTTTACCCTCAACAATGACGTCGAGATAGGGTAATAATGATGGATATCTTGTTGAATAAGGAGGTTGGTCAAACTTTATTGACTCGGTTAATCTTTTTCTAAGAATTCCATTTTTGCCAAAAAATTCAGCTGCTTGATGTTTTGCCCAGCTATAAAATTGTGCTGATATGACAAAACTATTTGAAAGCGGCTCAATGATAATATTATTTTTCATCTTTAAATCCCATCCTCCATTACTAAATAATGTACCATGATTTACCTTTAAATCATAAAATACATTTCCATATACGGTAACATCTGTGGATGCATCATCGCAGTAAATGCCCATATTCATTCTATTTGCATTTCCTGAATGATGAAAATAATTATAACGAACAATATTGCCTCGATTACTTGGGTCTCTTCCAATATACCAAGGGGAGGTATCATCAGAATTAGTTGTTACATCATGTACATTATTGTATTCAAAAATATGTTCATTTCCATACACAAAGATGCCTTGAAATTCTGCATTGTATACCTCGTTATGTGAAACTATATTTCCACAACCATTCACATTAATGCCAGCCCATAAAAATTTATTTCTCAAATTGTAATCATGTATTTTACAATTTTCCACTACATTGTTTCCATTGATTAAATTAACTTTACTTCCGCCACTTAAAAATATACCGCCACTCCCTGTATTGTATACATCGCAACTTTGAATGCGATGATTGTTCCCTGCCAATCGATCCCATCCAGTGTTAGCGTAAATATGATTTTGAAAATCGCCAATCATTCTTGATACTGCTACACCTTTGTAGTCATCAACGGACATATCATCTTTTAATCTTAAAGCACCTTGCCCCATAACAATCCCTGTGTTGCCAATATTACGAACTGTACATCCTGCAATGGTATTGTGATTGCCGCGTTCCATATACATACCAATGCCTCTAGTAACTTCAAAGGTGATACCGCTTAAATTGATATGACTTACGCCTTCCATTGCTATAATTGGATCTTCAAGCATGGAAACCATGATGGATGCATTTGCAATATTAGTTGGTGGCCAAAAATATAAGATCCCTGATTTTCTGTCCAAATACCATTCTCCTGGGGCATCTAATTCCTCTAGTATGTTAATGGCAGCATACTGCTGAAAATCTCTACCGCTTGCTATTCCATATAAATGAGGCATGGCTAACTGAACTGTTTTTTGCACAGTATCAATGGTCTTTACATTTATATAATCATCGGCATAGCCATAATTGAAAGTACCACTCAACCATATATCCTCTTGTCCTTGCCATTTTGCATGTCGCGCATCTGTATATTCAAATTTTCCACCTCTATTAGATTTGTCCAAACTTCTTGGAACCGATCCCTTGTCGATTACTTTTCCTATTTTGATATATCCATTATTAGGGTATCTAGCAAGGGTCATTGGATCTCCATTAAAAAATAATTGCAATGGAGCAGGCGTAACTGCAATGGTATGTCCAAATTGCTTATGAGATCCAAAATCAGTTATTCCGATACTAGGTAAATGCACTTGAAACACTTGCCCAGCAGCATTTTCATTTAACCTTTTGATTATTGTTGCATCTTTAACTTTGCTAAAGGCACTTGGTTGAATATTTTTACCTCCAGTAATAGTTACAGTACCTGTTTTGTCTGCTTGCCAAGTAATTTCATTTCCAGCTTGACCACTATCCTTTTCGTTTAAAACAAAAGTGCTTGTTAAATTATATTGACCAGGTGCAATATGCACAGTAATCCCTTTTTTATTTTTTGCTTTATAATTTTGTACTAATTTTTGTGCCGCCGTTAAACTAGCTACTGGACTTCCAATACTTCCATTATTTTTATCATTCCCTTTTGTGGATACATAAAAATTTTGTCCAAAAATCGCAGATGAAAAAGTCGTAGCGATAATTAAATATTTCAATTTAATAAATTGCATAAAGTTTTTTTTAAAAATTTATAAAAGTTAAGATTTGCTTGTAATTAAATCTTTGCTAATTCAAATATAAAGGGCTTTTGGCTATCTAATTGACGCTTTGTTCAATATGCTAAAAAAGTACATAATTTCGCTTTTGCCTTTAAATGTAAATCAGTGGTTCTCAATAACTTTAAGCCACTTTTGGGCTATTCAAAATAGCTAATTATATCTTTTTTTGGTTATTAATATAATTCAGAGGATTTGAGTAACTTTAATTAACGTATTTGCGTGCTATGAAAAAATTAAATGAGATTTTTTTAACTTTACTATTTGTGTTTATTTTATCCGCTTGTGAAAAAATTGA
>JBEATG010000096.1:0-4699 GCA_041162035.1 Bacteroidota bacterium | reverse complement strand
GAACTGTATATTTCTCCAGCTTATAATTATAACAAACTTTTCTTTAATGCAGTTTTACCTTCTCCAATTTTAAAACCATTGTGGTACACTTCAACTTTGTATTCCCCTTCGGTAAATTTATTGGATTGTTTAAAATCGTAGCTCACAGGCAATGCAACATTTTGTTCGTATACTACGGAAAGTTTATTTGCATAACTACGTGCGCCATCTTCTCTGGTATTAAAATTACCGCCATCACCAATGGCTTTTCCGTCAGGACCCGTAATGCAAACATATAATTCCTGTGTACCAGAAGGGGTGATTTTGTTTTTATCAATCATAAATGCCAAACGAATTAAGTTGGCTCGTTTAGCGGTAGCGGTAGCTCTTTCACTGCCATTGCTTTTAACACGGATGGCTTGGATGGTAAAAGTAGAAGCATGAAGGGTTGAACCAATGTCCTGCAGACGCTCTTTTTCCTTTTTGGTCGTATTTAAGTTGGAAGATAAGGTTGAATTTTGGGTGGTTAATTCCTGATTTTGGGCATTCAATTGCTTGTTTTCTTCTTGTGCTTTACCTAAGTCAGCCAGTAAGTTATTTACCTTGCCATTTAATTCTGAAATCATTGATTTTGCCTCGCCTAATTCTTTATCCGTCGCTTCTTTTTTTCTTAAAATATTACTAATATTCATTTTAAGTTTTTGGATCGCCACTGATTTTTCCTGTAATTCACCTTGTAAACCAGTATTTTCCTGGTTCAGAGAGTCCACTTTTGCAGAAGCAGCGATGAAGTCCGCTTGAATACTATTTTTTGTACTGTCTAAAACGGCTACCTCGGCGGTATAATTGGTAATAATTTCCGTTTTTGTGTTATTGGTATTAACAAAATAAATCCAAGAGCCAATTAAGGCGATTACTAATACTACAATTGAAATTTTACTTCCGTTATTACTTGTTTCGTTACTCATAAAATGATCATTTAATTGAATACAAAGGTAGAATATTATTAAACAAATTGTGGAATGTAATTTGGGAAACTTGCTAATAGGTCGTTAAATTAATTTTATATTTGCTGATGCCCACTTCAAAAATTATTGCCAATTGGAAAAATAAAGTGTTTGATGCCGTTTATTGGCTCGAAGGGGAGGAGCCATATTATATTGATCAAGTAGTCAATTATGCGGAACATCATTTACTTTCTGAGGCGGATCAATCCTTTAATTTAACTGTTTTTTATGGCAAGGATGCCGATTGGGCACAGGTCATAAATGCATGTAAGAGATATCCGGTGAATGCGGAAAAGCAAGTCGTAATTTTAAAGGAAGCGCAACACATGGGTCAAATCGAAAAGTTAGAATCTTATGTAGAAAAGCCTTTGTCTTCCACTATTTTAGTAATTGCCTATAAAGATAAAAATGTGGATGGTCGTAAAAGTTTCGGAAAATTACTCAAAACAAAATCCATTTTTATTGCGACTAAAAAAATGTATGACAATAAGTTACCTGAATGGGTGGGTGGTTTTGTATCAGAGAAAGGGTTTCAAATTTCAACCAAGGCCATTCAAATTATTGTGGATCATATTGGTAATGATATTAGTCGTATCCAAAATGAAATTGACAAGTTGGTGGTGAATTTGGGTGAACGAAAAAAAATCACCGAAGATGATATTGAAAAATACATTGGTATTAGTAAGGAATACAATGCATTTGAATTTCAGGATGCCATTGCGCAGCGAAATTTTTCAAAAGCAATTCGCATGATTCAATATTTTGAATCTAATAATAAAGCGGCACCTATTCAATTAATACTACCCACGCTGTATTCTTTTTTTAGTAAGCTGTATGCGATATATGGCTTGGGAAGTAGGGATGAGAAAACAATTATGAGTGAAGTAGGTGCTAACTTTTTTTCAGTTAAAAATTTATTAATTGCTGCGCGTAACTATCCTGCGGGTAAAGTGCAACATATACTAATTCTTATACAAGAATATAACTTAAGGGTATTAGGGATTAATGATGCAGACAATACAGATGCAGACTTGCTTAAGGAGTTGGTCGTAAAAATAATGGATCCTGCCCTTATGGATATTGCTGTAAAATAGTCGTCGCCGTTTGTTTATCTAAATGCAATTGATTTTTTAGCGTATCTAGCCCACTAAATTTTTCTTCCCCTCTGATAAATTCAAAAACGGATACCGTGATGGTATTTTCATAAATATCTGCATCAAAGTTGAAAATATGCACTTCAATTACTTTCTTTTGTCCATCTACGGTTGGCCGAATGCCAATATTCATCATTCCGTCATAAACTTTTTCACCGAAACAATGACCATGCACTCTAACTGCATATACACCATTCGCAGGTATTAATTTTTCTTCATTTAAAATTCGCAAGTTTGCAGTGGGGAAACCAATGGTGCGACCAATTTGATTTCCTCTTACAATGAATCCGTCAAAAAAGTAAGGATAGCCTAATAGTTGGTTTGCTTTTGAAATATTTTTGTCAAGCAGATAATTTCGGATAAGGGTGGAACTGATAATTTCACCATTCACCAACTGCTCATTAATTTCTTCTACATTAAAATGATGTATTTCACCAAGGGAAACTAATAAATCAAAATTTCCCATCCGACCTTTGCCAAAATGATGATCATATCCAACAATAATGGTATGGGGATGAAAATGGGCGACTAAAAAATCTTGGACATATTCCGCGGCTGTCAAATTCGAAAATAGATAATCAAAATTGATGACCACCAAGTGGTCGATATTGGCTTTTTCAAGAAGTTGAATGCGTTCGTCTAAGCAAGTGAGTTGTTTAATTTCACCTGGGATAGAGGAAATAATTTTACGGGGGTGTGGGTGAAATGTAATAATCACGCTTTCCCCAGCTACTTGTTGGGCTATTTCCTTGATTCTTTTAATAATTTGAAGGTGTCCAGTATGAACGCCATCAAACGCCCCTGTTGTAATAACAGCGTTTTTAAAAGGGGGTAATTGTTTTAAATCGTAATGAACCTTCATCTATTATTGCTAAATATGGCACAAATGTAAAACAATTGTACCTTTGTGCCATAAACCAATTTTCATCAATGTCATTGTATGCCCAACGCGGAGTTTCCGCTCAAAAGGAAGAAGTTCATGCAGCTATCCAACATTTAGACCAGGGGTTGTATCCAAACGCATTTTGTAAGTTGTATGCCGACTATTTGGGGGGCCAATCTGATTATATCAATATCATGCATGCGGATGGCGCAGGAACCAAAAGTATCTTGGCATATATCTATTGGAAGGAAACGGGAGATGCAAGTGTTTGGAAGGGTATAGCGCAGGATGCGATTGCCATGAATTTAGATGATTTATTATGTGTGGGTATTTATGATCAAATATTATTTTCATCTACCATTGATCGAAATAAATCAGTGATTACAGGGGATATTTTAAGTGTTTTAATTAATGGCACACAGGACTTTTTTACAACTTTAAAAAACTTCGGAGTAAATATTGAATTTTTAGGAGGTGAAACTGCGGATGTGGGAGATGTGGTTAGAACTATTGCGGTAAATGGAACCATGACGGCAAGATGGCCTAAATCAAAATTAATCACCAATGATTTAATCGCGCCAGGCCAAGTGATTGTCGGATTCTCAAGTCATGGAAAAGCAAGTTATGAAACTGATTATAACAGCGGCTTAGGAAGTAATGGTTTAACCAGTGCGCGACATGATGTTTTAAGTAAGGAATATGCAACAAAGTATCCAGAAACTTTTGAGCCAACCCTAAACGATCAAGTGGTGTATATCGGAAAGAATAAAGTTACAGATGAATTAAACATACCAGGTTTTGGTTCAGTATCCGTTGGGAAGTTGTTGTTAAGTCCTACGCGTACTTATGCTCCGCTGGTAAAAGCAATTTTAACGGAACATTTCGAGGTGGTGAAAGGCATGATTCATTGTAGCGGTGGAGGGCAAACAAAGTGTATGAAATACTTGCCAGGGAATATGCGCATTGTAAAAGATAATTTAATGGAGCCGCCACCAATTTTTAAGTTAATTCAGAAAAATTCAGGGGCGAATACCAAAGAAATGTATCAGGTATTTAATATGGGCCATCGATTGGAAATTTTCACTGATTCGGTATCTGCAGCTGCATTAATCGAAATTGCTAAAACCTTTAATATTGAAGCGCAAGTGATTGGTCGTGTGGAAGCTTCAGAACAGAAGGAGTTAGTTTTAGAAGGAAGTTTTGGTAAGGAAGTATTTAGCTATTAATTTTATATAAGTCCAATGATTTAATTTAAAAGTTTGAATCATCAATTATCTTAAACAAATTATAACATCATGAGTGAAATTGTAGTTCAGTTGGAACATGTGAATATTTATCAAAGTGGTAATTTGATTTTGCAAGAAGTAAATTTTGAAGTGCAAAAGGGTGAATTTGTTTATTTGGTGGGTAAAACTGGCACTGGGAAAAGTAGTTTACTGAAAACTTTATATGGGGAAATAACGCTTACCGAAGGGCAGGGTAAAGTGGTTGGTTTTGATTTGAAGGAAATGGATTGGAAAAAACTTCCATTTTTAAGAAGAAACTTAGGCATTGTTTTCCAGGATTTTCAATTATTGACAGATCGCAATGTGCATGAAAACCTGAGATTTGTGTTAAAAGCAACAGGTTGGCAGGATGAACAGTTGATCAACCAAAAAATTAATGATGTTTTGGCC
>JBEATG010000084.1:0-3208 GCA_041162035.1 Bacteroidota bacterium | reverse complement strand
ATTCAGTACAATACTACAGAAATAGCCCCGCTTTAGGCACCCCAGCCAACTGGAATGCTGCCATTGCTAATGCCAAGGGTAATTGGATCAAACTAATGCACGACGATGATTGGTTTTCATCCAAAGGCAGTTTGCAAAAATTTGCAGACGCAACTTTAGTAGGACCTAAATTTATTTATTCCGCCTACAGCAATTTTATAGAAACTGAAAATAGTTTTCAACCCATACATCACAGCGGCAGTCAACTTAATGAAATTTTAAAACAACCCTTGCTTTTGTTGTCAGAAAATATCATCGGGCCACCAAGTGTTACTTTGTTTCATCAAAGTATTTTAGAAAAATACGACGAACACATGAAATGGAGGGTAGATTTAGAATATTATATTAGGGTACTTAATAAAGAAAAAGAAATATATCATATACAAGACACCTTAATTAATGTAGGCGTAAGCGAAAGTCAAGTGACTAATTCTTGCATCAATGTGCCAAGTGTGGAAATACCTGAAGGGCATATCTTATTGGAAAAGTACGGTACAAGCCCGTTAAAGAATATCATTATATTTGATGCTTGGTGGCGCATCTTACGCAATTGCCAAATTAGATCCAAAAAGGATCTTACTCATTTTGGGGACACCCAATGGCCAGCTTGTATCTTAGCAATGGTAAATTTGCAGTCAAAGTTTTCAAGCGCTACAATTAAAAACGGTTTTATTTCAAAAATATTAATGACCCTTTCCTATTTACAAAACACCATTCAAGGCAAACTATAGGAAATGAAATTATCTATCATCATAGTAAATTATAAGTCCTCCAATTATATTAAAGATTGTTTGCAATCGGCGATTGCCTTTGTTTCTTATAATAGTTTTGAATGGATTGTGGTGGATAATGATTCCAAAGATCAAAGTAAAGAAACCTTGACTCAGGAATTCCCATTTTTGCTTTGGCATGACATGGGCTACAATGCAGGCTTTGCGCGCGCTAACAATGCAGGTATCCAAATGGCTAAAGGAGATGCGGTATTACTTTTAAACCCTGACACCTTAATTTTAAATGATGCCATTCAAAGAACCCTAGACTTATTTTCAGCATCCACTTATTTGGCTTGTGGGGTACAAATGCTGAATCCTGATTTAACCCCACAAATTTCTGGCAATCATTTTATGAAAGGCGGCTTGAACCATCTTCTACCCTTGCCTTATTGGGGAAGCTTCTTAAAATGGGTCGCTTGCTTAATCAAAGTGCAAAAACCTAGCATTGAAATTGCAAGTGCTGAAGAAAAAGTAGATTGGATCAGTGGTGCTTTTTTAATGGTCAAAAAACAAGCTATTGAAAAAGCAGGTTTGATGGATCAAGACTTTTTTTTATATGCAGAGGAAGTAGAATGGTGCAGTAGGTTAGGGAAACAAGGACAGTTATGTATTTATGGTGATATTAACATTATACACATTATTGGAGAAGTGATTAGCGCCAATGCAGGCTCAAACGACAAATCCTACAGCAATTTGTATGATCAAAAGGGATTACAATACATAGTAAGCAATCATCTAAGAATTAGAAAACAATATGGACTTTTCTGGTTCTTTATTCAGCTATTAAATTATACCCTTGCTGTTCCTATCTATTTTATTGCGAGCATTATTGAAAATATTTTTACCTTAAAAAATCCATTACCTGACATCAAAAAATCTTTGGCTTTAGGATACAATGTAGTAAGGGTTTGGACACTCAGTGGGCACATGATTCGTCAGCAACCCAATTTTTATAAAGTTCTCTAACAACTACTTTATTTACAATATATTTGTAGTATGGGTATTATTCAGAAACAAGGGGTTAAATCATCGTTTTTTATCATGATCGGCTTTTTAATAGGAGCCGTTAACCTATTGGTATTATTCCCGTTGTTCTTTTCAAAAAATGACCAAGGATTGGTGAGGGCCATGTTGGATATTGGCGCTACACTATCTGTATTCTGTACACTAGGCACTTTACCTGTGATTTATAAATTTTACCCCTTTTACAATCATTATTTAGGGCCTAAAAAAAACGAACTCCCCTTCATTACCTTAATCATTAACTTAATTGGTTTTGGTATTTTATTAATTATTGGATGGCAACAAAAGGATTTTATCATTCGGAAATTAGGCAAGTCACCCAGCTTAGCGCAGTATTTTAATTATGTTTATCCTTATACCTTTTTCTTATTAATTTTTTATTGGCTGGAAGCTTTTGCATGGGGTTTAAGAAAAGGGGTTTACTCGAATTTTTTAAGAGAAACTTTAATTCGTATTTTAACTACCCTACTTATTATTGCCTTTGGATTAAAATATATTGACCTTGCTGTGTTTTTAACTTTATTTAGTTTATTATATGTAATACCAAGTTTATTATTATTAATTAACTTAATTCAATCGCAACAATTTTCATTTAAAAGTTTGCAAATTAGCAGTGTCACCAGACGACTCAAAGGGAAGATGTTCAGCTTTGCATTATTTGTTTTCGCAGGACAATTTTTCAACTTACTAGCGCGCACCAATGATACTTTTTTAATTGTAGGATTAAGAGGATTAAATGATGCTGCAATTTTTGCCATTGCTACTTACGTTTCAGCTATTCTAGAAATACCGCAACGAAGCTTAAATTCAATCAGCATTCCTGTATTAGCAAGCTCTTGGAAAAACAAAGATTTTGCGAACATCAAACATATTTACCATAAAAGCGTATCTAACTTATTAGCTATTGGATTACTATTATTTGGACTCATTTGGTTAAACACAGACAACCTAGTTAACTTTTTAAATTGGGTAAGTAATAAAGAAGCTGGCGGATACAACGCCATCAGTAAGCTGATTTTTATATTAGGATTGGCCAAGCTAATTGATTTAGCCACGGGCGTAAATAGTCAAATTATTGGTACTTCTAACTTTTGGAAATTTGATTTTTTTACCAACTTATTTTATATCCTTTTATCATTACCATTAAACTACTACTTGATAAAAAATTATAATCTCGAAGGTTTGGCTTATTCAAATTTGATCGCACTTTGTTTATATAACAGTATTCGTTTCCTATTCTTGTACAAAAAGTTCAAATTACAACCCTATACTTATAAGCATGGCCTATTTTTAGTGCTAAGCATTGGGCTCATTTTACTAGTGCACCAAATTCCAAGCGTAAATAATATCGTTGCAAATATATTCTTGCAATC
>JBEATG010000062.1:0-7742 GCA_041162035.1 Bacteroidota bacterium | reverse complement strand
ACTATAAGTTAAATAAGGAACAACAAGAAAAAGTAGAAACCTTAACCATTGAAGAAGTGAATGCCATCATCGCTGAATTAAAAGCGAATCCTCCACGCAAAGTAGCAAGAAGAAAGAAAGCATCTTAAGTAAATGGATTGCTGAATCACATTACAAAGATAAAACTGAAATAAAACAAAAAGGACGCCGATACATCGGCGTCCTTTTTGTTTACACAATATCTGCGTAATATAAGATTAAGCGAAGCTAGGCTTGCTCAATGATTTAAGATGTAATACATGCGCGCGAATTGCACTTATCACCGTTGGGTATTCATTGTATTTTAATTTAAAATCAGCACAGGTGTCTTTAACAATTTTTGAAATTGCAGGATAATGTACATGTGATATTTTAGGAAATAAATGATGCTCAATTTGAAAATTCAATCCACCTACCAACCAGCTGACTAATTTGCTTTTAGTTGCAAAATTAGCAGTCGTCATAATTTGATGTGCTGCAAATTCATCAGGCATCACATTTTCAGGTTGTATTGCAACAGGAAATTCCGTTTCAGTTACGGTGTGCGCCAATTGAAATACAATACTTAAAATAAAACCTGCAAAACAACCAGTCACAAAAAACCCAACTAACCAACTTACCCATCCCACCATATATACTGGTATAATAATAAACACAGCAGCATGGTAAAGTTTAACAATCCAAAATTCTAAATGATCTGCAATACTCATTTTTTTCAATGGCACAGACCCTATTTTTTTTGAAAAATATTTTTTATAATCGGTATAAAAAATCCAGAAAATATACAATAACATATATAAAACCCAAAAATAAATATGTTGAAAACGATGAAGTATATAATGCTTTTGATTCGGTGCCATACGCATTAAAGCGCCCACCTCAATATCATCATCCACCCCTTCAATATTAGTAAAAGTATGATGTATGGTTACATGTTTTGATGCCCACATAAAACGACTTGCGCCTAGCACACTTATAGATGAAGAGGCTAATTTGTTTAACCAGTTGTACTTACTAAAACTACCATGGCTACCATCGTGCATCACATTAAAACCAATCGCGGCAATCAGACCACCAAAAAGGATACATTCTAGTATTGCATAAAAAGTGGGTGGTGTAAAAAATACCAAATGGATATAGGTAAGGACAAATAAACTCATTAAAATAATTGCCTTTGAAAACAACTTATAATTACCAGTTCCTACCACTGCATGTTCTTCCAAATATAAATTAACGCGACGTTTTAATTCAGCATGTAATGATTTTGCCATTACAGGAAATTTGGGGGTCGCAATAGTTTCGTTTGCCATAGTAATTAGTATATATGCAAAGAAAAGGCAATTACCTATAAGTAACCCCCTAAATAGAGAATATTTACACGAACGAATATTAATTCTATTTATTATGTAAATTATTGTTAAATATATCCACAACATTGGGATAACTAAAATGAACAATTCACCATATTTTACGTCAATTTGAATATTGAAAAACTAAGTATTAGCTAAATATGCCAAACGCATCCGAAATTACTGCCTTATTCCAACTGATTGACGACCCAGATGAGGAAGTATTTAATACCATTTCAGACAGGTTATTAGACTATGGATCACCCATCATTCCCGACTTAGAACATCTTTGGGAAAACACATTGGATGAAACTACTTTAGAGCGTATTGAAAAAATGATTTATAAATTACGCTTACATGATTTAAAAGAAGCATTTACGCAGTGGAAATCAAAGCCTGCACCCTCTTTACTCGAAGGGGCATTGCTTGTTACAAGATTTCAATATCCTGAATTAGCTACTGACACACTAAGACATCAACTAGAAAAAATTAGACGAAACATATGGTTGGAGTTAAATAATTATTTAACTCCATTAGAGCAAGCCAATGTGATCAAAAATATTTTATATAATTATTATCAAATCAAAGGAGTTGAAATAAATTATGACAAACCTGATGAATTTTTAATGTCTGGCCCTTTGCAAGCAAAAAAAGGCAATGCATTTGCCAACACCATTTTGTATGCAGAGCTTTGCGCACAATTAGAAATTGATGCTGAATTCATCAACATCCCTAAGCAATGTATCATTGCATTTTACTCCTCCGACTGGGATGATACTGAGGTTTATCCTAATCCACAAGAATTTATTCAATTCTATGTTGAAGGAACCACAGGACATGCTTTTTCACAAAAGGATTTGGACCAATATTTTTTGAGATCTAATATTGAACCAAAGAATATGTATTATAAAAAATTATCTAACATCAGAATAATAAAGAAACTTTTAATAGAATTTTCAAAATGTTTCCAAAGTCCAACATTACAATACAAGCAAAAGGATTTAAACGACTTAGCTGATTTATTGGATTAAATACAAAACATGCACTCCCAAAAAATTGAACAATGATACAATGGGATGACTTTACAAAGGTGGATATTAGATGTGGCACAATCATTAGTGCCGAAGAATTTCCAAATGCTAAAAAGCCCGCATTCCAATTGCAGATTGATTTTGGCCCATTAGGGATTAAAAAGTCATCGGCTCAGATAACCTCGCATTATACCAAGGATCAATTAGTAGGCATGCAAATTACTGCAGTTGTGAATTTTCCTCCAAAACAAATCGCTAACTTTATGAGCGAATGTTTGGTGTTGGGTGTTTATGACTTGCAACACCAAGTAGTTTTACTCACCCCGACACATGCCGTAGATAACGGCCAACCCATTGGTTAATGCAAAATAGTTTTGTTCACATCTATCACAGCCCTATTGGCGCCATTAAAATGGTTTCATCAGAACATTGCATTCAACAACTCTCATTTGTGGACATTCCCGAATTAGAAGATATCGAGATGGAACAAATAATGCCAGCAGTGATACACCAATGCATGGACGAACTTATAGAATATTTCGCTGGTAATCGACGCAGCTTTACTGTCCCCATTGATCAAGATGGTACTGAATTTCAACAAAAAGTTTGGAAAGAATTATACGAACTCCCTTTTGGAAAAACATTAAGCTATGGTGATTTAGCAAAAAAAATGGGTGACCCCAATTTAGTAAGGGCCGCTGCAAATGCAAATGCAAAAAATAAAGTGGCTATATTAATTCCATGTCACCGTATTATTGGATCAGACCGATCCTTGGTGGGTTACGCCTGGGGAAAAACCAGAAAAAAATGGTTATTACAACACGAATTCAGATTAGCACTCGGCGTGCAAACCTTGTTTTAACTTATTTCAAAATTGCTCCATCAAATCCGAAAGGCAATAAATTTTTAGCTGCACCTACCACCATAATTGGACCCGTTTTACCTGCTAATATTATCTTGATGGGTGACTGATACCTGTTTTCAAAATCAAGCAAGGATTGCCTACACATGCCACAAGGCGAAATGGGGGCATCACAAGCGGCTTTATCCGTATCATAGCTAATTGCCATGGCAAGGATGATTTCACTTGAAAATTGGCTCCCAATGCTATTTAATAAAGTTCTTTCTGCACAAATACCCACTGGATAACTGGCACTTTCTTGATTGGACCCAATAACAATTTGACCATTGGATAACAAGGCAGCAGCGCCCACTTTAAATTTGGAATAAGGTGCAAATGCCGTTTTAGTTGCATTTCGCGCAGCAATGAGTAATGAAGCATCTGTTTCACTCAATGATTCCATCTGCTCAAAATATTCAAACTCAAACTCAAATTTTTGTTTCATACACCTTTGTTTAATAAAAAACCTCACATGCTGTGAGGTTTAAAAATAATCTATTTTATTTGGCTAAACAATCTATTCCATCTAATTGACTTGCTGTAGCTGAACCAAATTAATGCTGCGCGCCCTACAATATGCGACTCAGGAACATAGCCCCAATACCTACTATCTTGACTTCGGTGACGATTATCCCCCATCATCCAATAGTAATTTTGTTTGACGGTATAGGTAGTGACTGGAACTCCATTAATAAAGTACTTGCCTTCCTTTTCTTCTAATTTATTATGCTCGTAATTTGAAATTATACGACGATATAATTCAATGGTGCTATCATTTAATTGCACCACATCTCCTTGTTTTGGAATTCGAATAGGACCATAATTATCTACCGACCAAGGAAAACGGGACATATCATAAGGAAAAGTATAGCCCACTGTATTTTCATCAAAATTAGTAACAGACAAAACCTGTGGTAATTTTTTCAAACTTTTAGCAGCATTGGCAGTCATGTTAATTCTAAATGTATTTGTGCTACCTTCCATGATTTGGAAATCGGAACTGGCATCATTAATATTAATGCCTAAACTATCTTGTATATAATCCTCAGGAATTGGTTGCCCATTGGTTTGTACAATAAATTCAGTTTGTGCGTAAGGCGCAACTAAAGCCGGTGACCCATTCACCCATAAATGACTGCCTTTGACTTGAATAATATCACCAGGAATACCGACACATCTTTTAATATAATTATCTGTCTTATCCACTGGATGGACTAAGATGGGGTAATCATTCAATAATTTTTCTCGATTGTTTGCATATTCAGGGCTTCTTAACACGTCATAATAAGGTATTTTACTACCAAATTCGGGCAGGTTTATAATGGTATCCCCTGCAGGAAAATTAAATACCACCACATCATTGCGATTAATCGCCCTCACTTTCGGCAATCTGGTATAATCCACTTGTACCCACTTAATATAAGATGGCGTAGTTGGCGCCATGGGTAAAGTATTATGAACAAATGGAAAACTTACGGGTGTTTGAGGAATACGCGCACCGTAGGTGATTTTATCCACAAATAAAAAGTCGTTTACTAATAAAGTTTTTTCCATACTCTCGGTAGGAATCACATATGCTTCAAAAATAAAAGTGCGAATTAATGTAGCTGCTACAATAGCAAATACTGCTGCATCAACCCACTCTCTTGATGCTGATTTGTGGTAATGCTGTAATGCTTCTTTACCATGCCATCGTTCATTTGGAGAAAGCCCCAAATAAGGTAAGTAAATAAATGGAACCAAAATCGTTAATGTGTGCTGAAGCAAACCCACTCTTTTAAAATGCATCACAAATATGATCGATATCCATAAGGTTACAAATTGTCCAAGAATTGGAATGAGTTGTATCCAAAACCAAACTTTTGAAATACCACAAAGTTTTACAACCTCCCATGTATTATAAATTGGGATAATGGCCTTTGCACTTGCTACCCCTGCTTTTTTTAGCATTAAATAAATTCCAATATGCCATCCTAACCAAAATAAAATCAAAATTAAATAGCCCATAAAATGAAGTTGAATTATGTATAACAAAAATATCCCTTTGTGGGGGATATTGATAATTTTATTTTTAAACTGTCCAAGTAATCTTATAAGTGGTTTAAATAAATGATAACGCCACTATTTAACCGAGTATTAGCAAGGACATCGCTTTATTTATACTGTTGCATCAGCTCCTTCACCAAGCTAACGGACCTAGCCACGTCAGGGATAGCCAAGGCAGCTAAATTAGGTGCATAGTGCATCGGTGCATCGGCACTTGTGATACGACGAATAGGTGCATCTAAATAATCAAAGCCTTCTTTTTGGATGCGATAAGATAATTCTGAAGATACAGAAGCAAATGGCCATTGTTCTTCAATAATCACCAAACGATTGGTTTTTTTAACACTCTCCAAAACGGTCATCCAATCCAAAGGACGAATGGTACGCAAATCGACCACCTCAGCACTGATGCCTTCTTTTTCTAATTCTGCTGCAGCACCTAATGCCACTTTCATCATTTTATTATAAGAAACAATGGTAATGTCACGTCCTACTTTTTTAACATCTGCTTTACCTAATGGGATATAATATTCATCATCTGGAACATCACATTTATCGCCATACATTACTTCACTTTCCAAAAACATCACTGGATCCTCTTCATAACGAATGGCTTGTTTTAATAAGCCTTTTGCGTCGTAGCCATTGGAAGGAGAAACCACTTTAATACCTGGAATATTTGCTAAATAGCTTTCAAAAGCCGTTGAATGCTGCGCACCTAATTGACCTGCGCTACCATTTGGCCCCCTCATCACAATGGGACAGCCAATTTGGCCGCCACTCATCGCTAACATCTTACTGGCCGTATTTAAAATTTGATCCAATGGAAGTACCGCAAAATTCCAAGTCATGAATTCCACAATGGGTCTTAAACCATTTTGAGCAGCGCCTACCGCTACCGCAGTAAAACCTAATTCAGAAATTGGTGTATCTATAACTCGTTTTGCGCCAAACTCTGCTAACATACCTTGGCTTACTTTATAGGCGCCATTGTACTCGGCTACTTCCTCTCCCATCAATAATACTCGGTCGTCTCTGCGCATTTCCTCGTTCATTGCTTCCCGAAGTGCTTCTCTAAATGGTATTGAACGCATGTTGCTATTTTAATTTGAGTGGCAAAAATAAAGCTTTATATAGGAAAAAAATAATTCTTACGCATAAAAAAAGTCCCCTCCCGATAAATCGAGAAGGGACTCTTAGGACTAACCCATCCTAATCTACTAAAATACGTTATAAGCAAAACTTACATAGTACAATCCACCAATTTGAGGACTACCATATGCAGTTCTATAATATTTATTAAATATGTTGGTACCACCTGCTTTGATCAATGATCTGTAGTTAGGCACTTTGAATGTTAATACCGCATCCACTGTTTGATAAGCACTAATCTTACCTACAGCAAAAGTACTTTCGTACATAAATCCGTCTTGGTAATGCATGTTTGCACTGAATCCTAAACGATTGTTAAATAAGAAACCGCTATTGTTTAATGCGATATTAGCTCTGATTTTTGGACTATTGAAATAAGGAACTACCCCTGGAGCAACTTCCCCAATTTCATCAGAGAAAATGCTACCAGAAACACTAAAGTTTCTAGGTAATAAATAATCTAATGATAATCCCCAACCTTTTGTTGTTACATCACCAACAGAATTTGTAGAAATACTATAAGCCATACGCTTACTTCC
Organism: Bacteroidota bacterium; assembly: GCA_041162035.1. GTDB lineage: Bacteria > Bacteroidota > Bacteroidia > Chitinophagales > Chitinophagaceae > Sediminibacterium. The sequence continues at coordinate 706 of JBEATG010000062.1, read as the reverse complement.
ATCTAACACATCTAAAGGACTAGGCGCTGCAGCATTACGAGATTGAATAACAGTTACACCACCAATGAAATTTGTGTAGGTACCTGCGTACACATAAAAATCAACCAATAATTTTTTAGCCCATAATGCTTTATAACCTAATTCCATTGAACTCATTGACTCAGGCTTAAACTCATTAAATACCGCTTGCTTTAATAAAGCTGGATTTGGAGCTCCTGCTAAAGCACTTGCACCAAATGCAGACACACTAGCTAAAGTATATGCAGGGTTGGTGCTGAATTTGTAATGCTCTCTTAATGCTGGCAAACCACCCATTAAACGCGTACCACCACCTACTAACAAGTTAATCCATTGGTTTTGCGTAGTTGGGAAACGATAAGCTGTTTGATAAGATAAACGGATATTGTTATCCTGTGCTAATTTAAATACCATGGAAACTCTTGGTGTAAAACGACCGTCAAAATTGGTGCTCTTGTCATAACGACCAGAAGCAGACACTTTTAATAAATCACCAAAGAATTTCTTAGATAACTGCGCATAAGCACCAGACTCATTGATATTAATTTTACCAGCAGTGTCAGCAAATACGGTTCCTTGAGAATTTAAAATATATTGTTTCATGATACCACCCACTAATAAATCAGCGCCCACTTTATCCAAACCTAACGCATTTGTAAAGTTATATTGACCTTCATATACGTTTAAG
>JBEATG010000060.1:0-15067 GCA_041162035.1 Bacteroidota bacterium | reverse complement strand
CGGAGCATTATAGTCCGCGTAAAATTGACGATGATTTTTCTAAAGATGTTTTTAAGGAATATTTAAAAGCATTGGATCCGGAGAAAAATATTTTCTTACAATCGGATATTAATGCACTTCGCGTGTATGAAACAAAATTAGATGATGAAATTCATGGAGATGCTATTTTATTCGAACCAGCATCAAGTGTGATTTACGAAAAGCGATTAGTAGAAGCACGTAAAATTTTTGAAAATGTGGTACAATCGCCTTTTGATTTTAACATTGATGATTCTGTTTTATTGGATGTTGATGTGAAATTAGCGCCAGCAAATGAAAATGAAAGATATACTTATTGGTATCAAATATTAAAGTATAAAGCATTAGATAGATTTGTTAATTTAACAGAGGAGCGTGAGAAAAATAAAACAAAAGAAAAATTTATTATTAAGGCCGACTCAACTTTGGAAAGAGAAGCACGAGCTTCAGTAAAGAAAGAATATTTAAAAAGATTTGAACGTTTAGAAAAAACATTTGACAAAGAAAAAAGGTTCGAGCTTTTTTTAAATACCATTACCGGCTTAATGGATCCGCATACCGACTATATGGCGCCTGTTGAAAAGCGCTCATTTACAGAACAAATGAGTGGTACTTTTTATGGCATTGGTGCACAATTAACCCAGGATGACAATGGTATTAAAATTGCAAGTATTCAGCCGGGGGGTGCAGCTTGGAAGTCAGGACAGCTGGTGATGAACGATGTAATCGTTAAGGTAGCGCAGGGAGCAGAGGAGCCAGTAGATGTAACTGGATATGAAACGACAGATGCAGTAAAATTAATCAGGGGAAATTTAGGTACAGAAGTTCGATTAACCATCCGCAAGCCTGATGGATCTTATAAGATAGTTGCCTTGAAGCGTGAAAAAATTGTATTAGATGAGGGTTTCGCACGTAGTGCCATCATTCAAAAAGGTGCTGATAAATATGGGTACATTTTATTGCCTGATTTTTATGCTGACTTTGAACGCGAAGATGGCGCAAGATGTGCAAGAGATGTTGCGAAAGAAATTGAAAAATTGAAGCTGGAGAAAGTAAAAGGGATCGCCATTGATGTTAGATACAATGGTGGTGGGTCATTATATGAAGTAGTTCAAATGGCAGGTTTATTTATTGATCAAGGACCAATGGTTCAAATCAGAAATAAGGAAGGTAGGTCGCAAATCTTAGCGGACGAAGTGCCGGGTACCATTTATAACGGCCCATTGGTGGTGATGGTGAATGAATTTAGTGCATCAGCAAGTGAAATTTTTGCAGGTGCGATACAAGATTATAAGCGAGGAATTGTTATGGGAAGCACTTCCACTTATGGGAAGGGCACTGTACAAAGAAATGTTCCTTTTGGAAAACCTTTAGATGATTTGGGTATTCAGACAGAATATGGTGCAGTAAAATTGACCTTCCAAAAATTTTACAGAGTGACTGGTAGTTCTACTCAACGCAAAGGGGTAGTACCGGATGTGATATTGCCTGATGAATACGAGTTTTTAAAGTATCGTGAAAAAGACAATGAATCTTCCTTGCCTTGGGATGAAATGGAGCGTGCTAAATTTCAAGTTTGGCCAAATAATTCCGCTATTGCGGCAATTGCAGCAAAAGCCAATGACAAAATTGCAAATGACACTTCCATGATTGCATTCAAAAAGACACTTGCATGGGTTTCCACTCAGATGGATCGCCCAGTGCATTTAAAATTGGATAAGTATATTGCTTTCCGTAAGCAATTACAAAGCACTATGATCCAAAATGACAATCGATTAAAATTGAAAGATAGCATGCAGGTAACTGCCCTAAAAGCGGATTATAATAAGTTTTACAATAATCCAGACAAAACGAAGCAGGATCGTTACCAAGCTTGGCTTAAGGTAATTGCAAAGGATGCGCAGATTAATGAAGCAAGTAAATTGTTAGGTGAATTTTTTGCACAAAACTGGGTAGCGAAAAAAACGAATTAATTTAAAAGTGAACTATGAAAGTGGAAGCATTGGATAAAGTGAAAAGATGGCATGTAATTTATACAAAGTCCAAGTGGGAGAAAAAGGTAGAAGGTTTGTTGTTGAAAGCGAGTATAGAAAGCTGGTGCCCTGTTCAAAAAAAAGAAAGGCAGTGGTCGGATCGAAAAAAAATCATTGAAGAGCCTTTATTTAGATCTTATGTTTTTGTAAAAATAGAGAAGGAAGAGCACAGTAAAGTATTGGGCACCATTGGCGTGGTGAATTTTTTATATTTTGAAAAAAAGCCTGCCATTATTAGGGACAATGAAATTGAAACTATCCGAAAGTATTTAGGACTAGCGAATGCAAGTATTCAAGTGGTGAATATGACTAATTTACCAGCGCAAACCAAAGTTTCTATTAATCAGGGCTTGTTTATGGGACAAAAAGGGGAAGTGATTAGGTCGGGTAAAAAAACAGTGTTTGTGCAATTACAAAGCATCAATATGATGATGATGGTAGAATTTAAATTGGCTGAAATATCAGTTGTATAAAAATTACTAATTTAATAAAATTGTAATTCAGGTATTGTTCGTCAGCTTTAACTCAAGGTCCAATCCACCAACTGATTGCTCCATTCTTCGCGGTAAGGAGTTTCAATACGAATATAATTATCAGTATATCCTTCTAACATTAATTGGGTTGGATCTTCTTTGGTTGCTTTTGGTGACTCAAATAAAACCTTTCTAGTTTCCCCCAAATGCTGTGCAGTAAAATATTGTAATTTTTGGTAGGATAAATTCCTTAAAATTTTATTGCGCTCCTGTCTAATGGGAATAGGGACGACCGGCTTAATAGTCAAAGCTTTAGTAGCTGCACGTTCGGAGTAAGTGAATACATGCAAGTAGGAAATATCAAGTGCATGAATAAAATCCAAGCTTTCTTTAAAATAATCTTCTGTTTCCCCCGGTGACCCAACAATTACATCAACGCCAATGCATGCATGCGGCATTATTTTTTTGATATGTTGTACGCGCTCTAGATATAAATCTCGGGTGTACCTGCGTTGCATTAATTTTAAAACAGCATCTGATCCACTTTGTAAAGGAATGTGAAAATGCGGCATGAACTGATCGCTATTTGCCACCCAATCTATTATTTCATTTGTGATTAAATTGGGTTCAATAGAGGAAATACGGTATCTCGGAATATTGGTTTCTTGGTCCAGCGCTTTTACTAAATCAAAAAAACTTTCATCGTGTTTTTTACCGCCGGTTTGACCTTTTCCGAAGTCACCCAAATTAATACCCGTTAAAACAATCTCTTTTACATTATTACTTGCTAATTCATTTGCTTGTTGCACTACATTTTCAATACTGTTACTTCGGCTTTTACCACGAGCTAGAGGGATGGTGCAAAAAGTGCAACTGTAGTCACAACCGTCCTGTACTTTTAAAAAGGTACGCGTCCGATCATTTACTGAAAAAGAACTATGAAAGTCGGAAACATCATCAATTTCGCAGCTGCAAATTTTTGCAGTATCGCCCTTGGTTAAACTTGAAAGGTGTTTAATTAAGTTAAATTTTTCTGCAGCACCCAATACTAAATCAACCCCCGGTATGGAAGCTATTTCCTGTGGTTTTAATTGTGCATAGCAGCCAGTGATGACCACAAAGCTTTCTGGAGATCTGCGTTGGATACGACGCACCAATTGGCGACATTCCTTATCTGCGTTTTCCGTAACTGAGCAAGTATTAATAACATACACATCTGCTTTCTCCGCAAAATCCTTCTTTTCGAAACCATTTTGTTCCAATTGTCGGGACAAGGTGGAGGTTTCTGAAAAATTCAATTTGCAGCCTAAAGTGTGAAATGCGACCGTTTGTTGTTTGCTCATGGGCCACAAAGGTAAAAAACCTTGGGGGAACCTTAAAATCTTAAAAATTACTTAAACCGGGTATTAATTTCCCATTTTGGCTAGATTCAATTAAGTTTGCAACTACTAAAATGGTCAAAAATGGACTTCAAAAAAATTAATAATTGGACGGGCTGGTTGGTTACTTTAATTGCATGTACAGTTTACATCATGACCTCTGAAGCTGCAAGCAGTTTTTGGGATTGTGGGGAGTTTATCAGTAGTGCGTTTAAATTACAAATCCCACATCCGCCGGGGGCCCCGATGTTTGTATTGTTAGGCAGAATATTTATTATTTTGTTTGGCGACAATCCATTAACCGCAGCAAAGGCGGTGAATACCATGAGTGCATTGGCAAGTGGGTTTACCATTTTATTTTTGTTTTGGACCATTACGCATTTTGCAAAACGCATCGTGGTTAAGCAAACAGGTACTGAACCAGTAGGCTATCAAATTTTAGCTATTATGGGTGCAGGTATCGTAGGTGCATTGGCCTATACATTTAGCGATTCATTCTGGTATAGTGCTGTGGAAGGGGAAGTGTATGCATTAAGTTCATTTTTCACTGCATTGGTATTTTGGGCGATATTAAAGTGGGAACATAAAGCAGATCAACCTGGTGCGGATAAATGGATCATCTTTATTTTTTACATGATGGGTTTATCCATTGGGGTGCATTTATTGAATATATTAACGATACCAGCGATTGTGATGGTGTATTATTTTAGAAATTATAAACCAACATGGAAGGGTGGTTTATTTGCATTTTTAGTAGGAGTGATCATCACAGGTTTCATTCAAGTGGTGCTTATCCAATTTACGGTTAAATGGGCAGGGGCATTTGACGTGAATTTTGTTAACTCCATGGGATTACCGTTTTTTAGTGGTTTTATTTTCTTCTTTGTCTTGTTGGCGGCTATATTGGCTTATGCTATTCATTATGCCAATAAAAAAGGCCTATACTTTTTAAAATTAGGGGTGTGGTCAATGATATTTATGTTATTGGGTTATACCACTTATATAACTACTATGATTCGTTCAAATGCAGATCCTTCCGTGGATATGTATAATGTAGATAATCCTGTTACCTTGGTTGGCTATTTAGGAAGAGAGCAATATGGCGATTGGCCAATATTATTTGGACCAGACTATGTGGACAAGGTGGATAATGTAGAAAGCGGTGATCAGTATGTGAAAGCGCCTACGAATTATGAATTGGCTGGTAAAAGTTATAAGCGTGATTGGTCTTCCGCACCATCATCGCATTTATTTCCAAGAATGTGGGATGGCGAAAATGATCGTGGTCAAATGGATAGCTATAAAGCGTTTGCAGGAGTAGTAGATGGTGAAGCACCTACTTTAAGAGATAATATTAAATACTTTACCAATTACCAGTTTGGCTTTATGTATCTGCGTTATTTCCTATGGAATTTTGCAGGTAAGCAAAATGATTTACAAGGTTTTGGTAATGTGAGGGATGGTAATTTCAATACAGGTATTTCCTTTATTGATAATTTCTTTTTTGGAGATCAGTCCAAATTGCCAGATACCATTAAAAATAATAATAAGGCACACAATAGCTTGTTTATGTTGCCTTTCTTTTTAGGATTGTTTGGATTTTTATTTCAATACCAACAAAATAAAAAAGATTTTATTGTTACAGGGTTGTTGTTCTTCTTTACGGGATTAGCAATCGTACTCTACTTAAATCAAGTGAGTTTGCAACCGCGTGAAAGGGACTATGCGTATGTAGGTTCGTTTTATGTTTTTGCGATATGGATTGGGTTGGGCGTTTTGCAAGTAATACAATGGCTAACCAAAGTGGTGAATCAAAAAACAGCGAGCGTGATTGCTACAGTAGTTTGTTTATTAGCGGTACCTGTTTTAATGGCACAGCAAGAGTGGGATGACCATGATCGTAGTCAAAAATTATTGCCGCGTGATTTGGCGCGTAACTATTTAGAAAGTTGTCCTCCAAATGCGATTTTATTTTCCTTTGGCGACAATGATACTTACCCTTTATGGTATGCACAGGAGGTGGAAGGGATTCGTCCCGATGTGCGTGTGGTGGTGAATAGTTTATTAGGCTCGGATTGGTATATGCGAGAGCTTAGGTATAAAGTAAATGAAAGTAATAAGTTTGATGTTATATTTTCTGAAGAACAAGTTTCAGGCAACAAATTAAATGTGGCCTATTATAATGCTTTGCCAGAATATGGAGAAACAAGGTACCATAATTTAGATTCCGTACTTAGATATGTGGTAGGGGATCCTACTGGTAAGTATATGGCATCCACTACTGATGGCCCTGTTAATATTTTTCCAACACATAAGTTTAAAGTACCTGTAAATAAGGCAAATGCTTTGGCATCAGGTATTGCAAAGCCAACCGATGCAATGGTTGATGAATTGCTGATTGATTTTAATCCAAATCGTCAATATTTATTGAAAAATGAATTAGCGATGTATGCAATTATCGCAACGAGTGATTTTAAGCGACCAATTTGCTTTACTTCTACACAGGAATTAAAAGAATTAGGGTTAGATAAATATGTACGTCAAACGGGTATGTCCTATCAGTTGGTGCCAGTGATGAATCAAATGATTGATGCAGACTTAGCGTATAAAAATATGATGACTAAGTTTTCATTTGGTAATGCAAAAAACCCTAATGTTTATTTTGACGAAGAAAATAGACGCCATTTGAATTCAATGCGATTGGCTTTCTCACAAGTGGCACAAGCATTAGCTATCGAAGGCAAGCGGGATAGTGCACAGCAATTGCTTAGAAAATTTGATGCAGAAACAAATGAAAAGAATTTTCCTTATGGAATGACCTCCAATAGAGGTAATCAACATAATTATTTCTCTTATTTATTCCTACAAGCATGCTATGCTTCAGGAGAATTTAATTTAGCAAAAAAGGTGAGCGTTTCTTTGTTAAAGGATTTAAAACAAGGGGTCGCTTATTATAAATCATTGGGAGAAGCAATGAGCGATGATCAGTTTTTTGTTAATGCTGAAAATGCATATCAAGACAAACCTAATAGTTTAGGCAATAAACAAATGGCATTTGTACAGGATATATTAACCTGCGGCCAATTAATAGAAGCGGTTAATAAAATGGAAAAGGATTTCACCATTGCTAAAAAATAAATAGCAGTCATCTTATAATATAAGCCCTCTTTTACCTTTGGTAAAAGAGGGCTTATTAGTTAGGCGATCATTCGAATTACAATAAAGTGGTCAAAGTTGCTACAACCGTATCAATTTCTTGGGTCGTATTGTATTTAGAAAATGAAAAGCGAACGGTAACGATATCAGATGGTTTATTAAGTGCCGCAATGACGTGAGAGCCTTGTTGCGCGCCACTTGAGCAAGCACTTCCACCACTAGCGCAAATATGTTGTATGTCTAAATTAAAAAGGAGCATTTCTGTTTTTTGATTCTTAGGAAAGTTGACACTAAGCAAAGTATATAAGCTCTCGCCAAAAGGGTCCCCATTAAAGCTAACCGTTGGGATATTTTCAACTAAGGAATCGTACATGTATTTTTTTAATCCTGAGATATATTCCTTGTCTTTATCGTGGTTTTGGGTTGACAATTCTAATGCCTTTGCAAAGCCAACAATGCCATATACATTTTCCGTACCTGCACGCATGTTTCTTTCTTGCGCCCCGCCGTGCAAAAACGGGTTAATTTTAATATTTTCATTAATGTATAAAATACCTGTGCCTTTTGGGCCATGAAATTTATGCCCTGCAGCAGTAATGAAGTCAACGGGTATATTTTTCAAATCAAAATTAAAATGACCAACAGTTTGTACAGTATCACTATGAAAGTAGGCGTTGTGTTTTTTACAAAGTGCACCCACTTCAAATAAGCTAATGCAATTACCAATTTCATTGTTAGCGTGCATGATGGTAACAATCGTTTTTTCGGCACTATTGTTTAATAATTCCTCTAATTGATTAACATCTATATGTCCATTGGGTAAAATACCTACATAAGATAATTTTACCTGATGTGCTTTGGCTAAATAGGTAACCGTATGAAGTGTCGCATGATGCTCGATAGGAGAGCTGATGATATGTTTGCAACCCAAATCGGTGACCGCCGCATGTAAAACGGTATTAGTACTTTCAGTGCCACCACTGGTAAAAAATATTTCTGCAGGCTTTGCGCCTAATAATGCGGCGATTGATTTTCTAGCTTTTTCAATGGCCATGCGTGTTTCACGCCCATAACTGTATATGGAAGATGGATTCCCAAATTGTTCCTTAAAAAAAGGCAGCATTGCTTCCAACACCTCTGCGTCGATGGGCGTAGTTGCAGCATTATCAAAGTAAATTCTTTCCATACCCTTAAAATTACTAAATGCTATGAATTATTGAAATAATATTATCGGCTAAATCGTCTGCCTCTATTTGGGATGGGGCTTCTGTATAAATACGAACAATTGGTTCTGTATTACTTGGCCTTAAATGCACCCATTTATTTTCAAAATCAATCTTCATACCATCGATTTTGTTGATAGCATAAGTAGCGTATTTTTTTTCCAAACCGGCATATATCTTATCTAAAGAAATAGAAGCGTCTAATTCCATTTTCTTCTTGCTCATATAGTAAGCGGGCAAACTCGCTTTTAATGCAGATGCACTTAATTTTAATTTTGCTAAATGTGTTAAAAATAATGCGATGCCAATTAAAGCGTCTCTTCCATAATGTAAATCGGGTACAATAATTCCACCGTTACCTTCTCCACCAATGACTGCATTTTCTTGCTTCATTTTTTCCACCACGTTAACTTCACCTACTGCACTTGCGAAATAGGAACACCCATTTTTTTCTGTAATATCTCGTAACGCGCGTGTGGATGATAAATTACTTACGGTACTTCCTTTTTTATGTTGCAATATATAATCTGCCACCGCAACTAATGTGTATTCTTCTCCAAATAACTCGCCATCTTCACTCACAAAACAAAGTCGGTCTACATCAGGATCAACTGCAATTCCTAAATCAGATTTAGAATTAACCACTGTACTGCATAATTCAGTTAAATGTTCCTTCAAAGGCTCAGGATTGTGTGCAAAATTTCCATGCATGTCGGAATTCAATACTTGAATATTGGAAACACCAATCGCTTTGAGTAATGCGGGTACTGCAAATGCGCCTGAACTATTAATAGCATCAACTACAATAGAGAAGTTTGCTTGCTTAATAGCAGCAATTTCGACCAATGGATAACTAAGTATTGCGTCAATATGTTTTTGCAAACTGGTGTCATTCGAAATAATTTTCCCCATAGCATCTATATCTGCATAATCAAAATCCTCGTTCGCTGCTAATGATAAAATCGTTTTACCTTCTTCAGCATTTACAAATTCCCCTTTATGGTTTAATAATTTTAGTGCATTCCACTGCTTTGGATTATGGCTGGCAGTTAATATGATACCACCATCCGCTTTTTCAAAAACAACACACATTTCAACGGTAGGGGTGGTGCTTAATCCTAACTGAATCACATCAATGCCTAAAGCAATAAGGCTTTGCTCCACTAAATTAGCAACCATATTGCCGCTAATTCTGCCATCTCGTCCTACCACTACTTTTTTAGGGCCGGCCGATTTTTGCTTCAGCCAAGTTCCATAGGCGGAGGCGAATTTGACGATATCAATAGGCGTTAAGTTATCATTGGGCCTGCCCCCAATGGTGCCTCTAAATCCAGATATGCTTTTAATAAGTGCCATTAATTGTAGATTATATTATAAAAATAGGTTCTGCAAATTTACTTTAAATTTTTGCTATAAAGCTGCTTTATTCCCATCTATTCAGCTTACTGTATAGCTTCCTGATCACTTTGTATTCCTTTAATTAGGCAAATCAAAAATTGGCAAGTATCGAGTCTCCAAACCGCTTATGATCATGTAAGCAGCTAAAAATTAAATTGGGTTGACTTTTTTGGATAAATCAACTCGTAACTTTTTCTAACACCTTTTGATTTTACATGAAAAATATTTATTTGCTGATCGTTTACGCCAAATAATATTTCACAGTTAATATTCAGCTGGTTCAATTGCTTCACATTTTTTACTTCAAAATAGGACCAAGTGCTTTCCTTTTGTATTTCATATCCAACATATTCTAAATTATATTTAGCACCATTCGCATTTAAATTTAAGCGTTTGGTTATATACGCAGCAATTAGTGCATCTGCTTTATTTTTTTGACTAGCTTGCGACAAATCAATCGTGGTGTTAGCCTCGGCTCCCATCATTTTTTCAAGGTCATTGGTGAAAGTGCGAACGCTAATTTCGATAGTGGCTTCCTTTTCATTATGGTTAATTTCAATCACTGATACGAAAAAGGGGTGTATCAATGCAATCAATGCTGAAATAAATGGGTTGAATCCGATGAGCGCCATAATGTTTTATTTGTATTTTACAAAGGTCTTGATTAATTTAACATAACAAAATTTTCATTTCATGGATGATTTGCTGATTTACCTCAGATTAGGATTTAGACATATCATTGATATGAATGGATCGGATCATATTCTATTTATCTTGGCCCTGGTGATTAGGTATGTTTGGGAAGATTGGAAAAAGATATTGGTTTTAGTCACATCCTTTACGATTGGCCATTCAGTAACCCTTGCATTAAGCACTTTAAACTGGGTCAATTTACCCGTTAGTTTAATTGAGCTTTTAATACCTATAACTATCTTATTAACTGCGATTTCTAATTTTTTGGTCAAGGATTTCAGCTTTAGCTCAAAATATCCCTTCATCTACTTTGCAGCCCTATTCTTTGGGCTCATCCATGGATTGGGCTTTAGTAACTACTTAAAAAGCCTTTTGGGGCAGGAAGAAAGCCTTATTGGGCCTCTTTTTTCTTTTAATTTGGGCCTGGAGTTAGGGCAGCTACTGATTGTTAGTCTTATTTTACTTTTTTCATTTATATTCGTATCCCTATTTAAAGCGGATCGTAAGTTATATGTCAGAATTGGGTCTTTTATAACTTTTTTTCTTGCATTAAAAATGGTTTTTGATCGTGTAGTTCCTTTTTTTAATTAAAAAATTGACCAGATGAATTTTAAAAAATTAGTAAGTACTTGTTTTGTGATTATCGCAAGTGCTTCTGTGTTAATCGCACAAGACATTCGTAACAATCCAACTTCCAATCATGGCAACAAGTTTGAACAGTTGGGAACTATTTTACCAACCCCTAATGAGTATCGAACAGCGAGTGGTGCGCCAGGACCAAAGTATTGGCAACAAAGAGCTGATTATGATATTAAAGCAACATTGGATGAAAAAAAATTATTATTAACAGGTGCTGAAACAGTTACCTATTTTAATAATTCACCTGATGTGTTAACTTATTTGTGGTTGCAATTAGATGAGAATGAACATAGCACTGTCAATAATGGCGGCTTCCCTGAAGAAAGTAGAATGGGTCGCGCAGTAACACCTGCAACGATAGATAAAATGATAGAACAAAAATCAGACAATGGTTTAGGTCATATCATCTCCTCATTAACAGATGCATTAGGCGCGAAATTAAAATATACCATCAATGGAACTATGATGCGTATTGATTTACCTACAGCGTTAAAGCCAGGTCAAAAATTTACTTTCAAATTAAGCTGGAGTTATAAAATTACAGATCGTATGACCGTTGCTGGTCGTGGCGGTTTTGAATATTTCCCAGAAGATGGCAACTATTTATTTACCATGGCACAATGGTATCCTCGTTTATGTGTTTATTCAGATTTCCAAGGATGGCAAAATCATCAGTTTACCGGTCGTGGTGAATTTGCTTTGGTTTTCGGAAATTATAAAGTAGCCATTACGGTTCCAAGTGATCACGTGGTGATGGCAACAGGACAAGGGCAAAACTATCCTGCTGTATTATCTCCTGCGCAGTTGGCAAGATGGACAAAAGCGCAAACTGCAACAGAGCCAGTTGAAGTGGTCACTTTAGATGAAGCAAAAGCGGCAGAAAAAAATAAAGCTACAACAAATGAAACTTGGGTATTTAATGCAGAGAATGTTCGTGACTTTGCATTTGGAAGCAGCCGTAAGTTTATTTGGGATGCAATGGCTGCAAATGTAGAAGGTAAAAAAGTAATGTGTATGAGTGCTTATGGAAAAGAGGCGTATGGCTTATACCGTAAGTTTTCAACCAAGGCAGTAGCGCATACGATTAAAAGTTATTCCAAATTTAGTATTGCATATCCTTATCCTGTCGCGCAAAGTATTGAGGCTTCTAATGGAATGGAATATCCAATGATTTGTTTTAATTATGGAAGAACTAGTGCGGATGGTACTTATACAGAGTCTGCAAAAAATGGTATGTTAGGCGTAATTATTCATGAAGTAGGACATAACTTTTTTCCAATGATTATTAATAGCGATGAGCGTCAATGGTCATGGATGGATGAAGGATTAAATTCGTTTGTAGAATATTTAACAGAGGAATTATACGATAATAAATTCCCTTCTCGTGGTGGTCCAGCTTGGACAATTGCGGATTATATGCGTTTGCCGAAAGATCAATTAGAGCCCATCATGAGTAATAGTGAAAACATTATTCAATTTGGTCCGAATGCTTATACAAAGCCTGCAACAGCATTGAATATTTTGAGAGAAACAATCATGGGACGTGAATTATTTGATTATGCATTTAAAGAATATGCGCGTCGCTGGGCATTTAAGCATCCAACGCCTGCTGATTTATTCAGAACGATGGAAGATGCGAGTGCAGTTGATTTAGATTGGTATTGGAGAGGATGGTTTTATGGAATTGATCCAGTAGATATTGCTATTGATACTGTAAAACATGCGGTATATGATGCTACAGCTGCAGTAGCTGCGTCACCAATGGGTGGTATGATGCGTGGTGGTCGTCCTGGAATGGGTGGTGGCGGAGCAAGAGGGATGGATAAGCCGCAAGTGCCAGGTTTTGATGACATTTCTAAAGTTAGAAATAGGGCTGATAAATCAATTGTATTTTTAACAGATTCAGATACTACATTACGTGATTTTTATTGGAGATATGATCGTGGTATCGAGCCTTATGACACTGCTGCAAAACAACCTGCCATGAATTTTGGTGCACCAGAAGCTCTGACTGATGAAGAGAAAGCAAAATATGCGGATGTGAATTTATATGAAATCACCTTCTTAAACAAGGGCGGATTAGTGATGCCAATTATTGTTGAATTTACATTTGCAGATGGCACTAAAGAAACACAAAAATTATCTGCACAAATTTGGAGAAAGAATGAAAACAAAGTGACTAGCGTTTTCTTAACAAATAAAAAAGCGGTGTCTATTCAATTAGATCCAATGCGTGAAACTGCAGATATTGATGAGTCAAATAACAAATGGCCAAATGTATTGGCTCCTTCCAAGTTCACGATGTTTAAAATGAAAGGTTTTGGACGTGGTCAATCTATTGGATTGTCACCAATGCAAAATGCACAAAACAAAAAATAAACCAGATCGGTTTTAATAAATAAAAAAGTCCTTCCTGAATAGGGAAGGACTTTTTTTATAGAGGACGATACAGGATACATCTAAGCGACATGAAACGGTTCGTACTCAAATATCTTTTAAAAGCTATAGATGTGCCGCTGCTTTATAATTTTTCCACTTTTCAATTACCCCTTGCATATCGGAAGGTAATTCACTTTCAAAAACAACTTTCTCGTTGGTGGTAGGATGTATAAATCCAAGTGTTGCAGCGTGTAATGCGCATCTAGGACAAATTTCAAAACAATTATCAACAAACTGTTTGTACTTGGTGTAAATAGTACCTTTTAAAATTTTATCTCCACCATATTCCCAATCATTGAATAATGTATGGCCAATATGTTTCATGTGCACCCTAATCTGATGTGTTCTTCCAGTTTCTAAAATACATGATACTAATGAAACATAATTATAGCTTTCTAATAACTTATAATGTGTAACGGCGTGTTTGCCTATCTCACCTTCAGGATAAGCGTCAAACATTTTTCTATTTTGCTTGTGTCTGGCGATGTGCGCTTCAATCCTTCCTTCCTGGTCAGCGACGTTGCCCCAAACCAAGGCCATGTATTTTCGATCCACAGTGTGATTGAAAAATTGTTTGGCTAAATGTGAAGCTGCTTCTGGTGTTTTGGCAAGTACAATTAGTCCTGTTGTATTTTTATCAATCCGGTGTACTAGTCCAAATCGAGGCAATACATCTTCACTTAAACTCGGATTCTTCGAAAGCAAATGATGTGCAACGCCATTCAATAAAGTGCCGGTATAGTTGCCAATACCTGGATGAACCACCATGTTGGAAGGTTTATTGATGACCATGACTGCTTCATCTTCATAAACAATATTCAAATCCATGGCTTCTGGCTTAAGCTCGGTATAGTCAGGATTAATATAACTCATATACACGACCTCGTCACCTGGCCTTGTTTTGTAATTGCTTTTGACTACTTTGCCATTCACGGTTAAAAAGCCACCCTCAATTCCATTTTGAATTTTATTACGCGTGATTCCTTCAATGTGACTTTGCAGCCATTTATCGATACGTGTTGGCTCCTGACCCTTATCAATATTAAATACGAGTTTTTCGTAAATGGATTCATTTTGTTCTTCACCAACTATTTCTATTTCTTCTGACATGATGCAAAAGTAGGATATTGCGGCTTAGTTTGTAACTTTGTCTTATGCGTCAAAAAGTTTTTTTTGAAGATTTAGGGGTAAAATCCTATAAACCTACCTGGGATTATCAGGAGGAATTGTTATTGAAAAACACCCAATTAAAATCGATCAATAGGGCAAACGAACAGCCAGCAAACCAAGCGAATACGGAACATCGTTTGTTAATGGTAGAGCATCCGCCCGTATTTACATTAGGGAAAAGTGGCAAAAGGGAGCATGTGTTGGTGTCCGAGGAACAATTACAAAATTTAGGAATCGAATTTTATCATATCAATCGTGGGGGTGATATTACCTATCATGGTTTGCAGCAAGTAGTAGGATATCCCATATTAGATTTAGATAAGTTTAAAACCGATTTAGGTTGGTATTTGCGCAGTTTAGAGGTGATCATACAAGTGCTTGCTGAATATGGATTAAAAGGAGATCGAAGTATTGGAGAAACAGGGGTATGGTTATCTCCTGAAGAT
>JBEATG010000029.1:0-3666 GCA_041162035.1 Bacteroidota bacterium | reverse complement strand
TGGCAACGGTTATTGGCTTTCCTTTTGGCTATAGCGCAACGGAAGCAAAGATTGCTGAAATTATTTTAGCGATGGTGGATGGTGCAGATGAATTAGATGTTGTGGCAAATATATCAGCCATAAAAAATGGTGATTGGACCGCTATCGCCGATGAAATAAATCACATTCTTCCAATTGTTCGATCGAAAGGCAAAGTGATCAAAATAATTATTGAATCAGGGGTATTGACCAATGAAGAAATTATTGCTTGTTGCGATATTTATGGTGCGGCCGGCATTGATTATTTAAAAACTTCAACAGGCTATGCTGAAAAAGGTGCAACTGTGGAAGCTGTTCAATTATTCAGAAAACATTTACCGGAGTCGGTTCATATAAAAGCGTCAGGAGGAATTCGCGATTATGAATCAGCAAAGCAAATGATTCAAGCTGGGGCCACACGCATCGGTTGTAGTGCTGGTGTTGCCATCGTGTCGGGTGCGAAAACTGAACATCTTAAAAGTAACTATTAATTGCTAACTTTAAGTTGCGCTACCAAACCCCAAATCGCCATTAAATATTACTAGCATGAGCTTACTTGAAAAAATAAAACAATTAGCGAAGCAAAATCAAGCGGACAATGTCACTACGCGAAGGTATTTGCATGCGCATCCTGAATTAAGTTATCAGGAATTTGAAACAAGTAAATTTATTCAAGCGGAACTAACAAAAATTGGCATTCCATTTACAGTAATTGCAACCACAGGGGTACTAGGCATCATTGAAGGAAAAAATCCATCAAAGCGTGTCGTTGCTTTAAGGGCGGACATGGATGCGCTTCCAATTATTGAAGAAAATAAAGTGGATTATATTTCAACCAAGGAAGGAGTGATGCATGCTTGTGGTCATGATGTGCATACCACAATATTATTAGGTGCTGCAAAAATTTTATGGAGTTTGCGTGATGAGTTTGAAGGCACAATCAAATTATTATTTCAACCAGGTGAGGAAAAAAATCCAGGCGGTGCAAGTTATATGATTCGGGATGGCGCTTTACAAAACCCAACACCACAAGGAATTGTGGCCTTGCATGTACATCCAGGTTTAAATGTAGGAAAATTAAGTTTTAGAAAAGGGCGCGTCATGGCAAGTGCGGATGAATTATATATTTCCATTAAAGGTCCAGGAGGACATGCGGCAACGCCACACCAAACAGTGGATACTATTTTAGTTGCATCCCAATTAATTACTAGCTTACAAAGTATTATCTCACGTAATCGAAATCCACAAAATCCATCTGTATTATCTATCTGTTCTATTCATGGGGGTAACACCACCAATGTAATTCCGAGTGAAGTAAAATTGATGGGTACCTTTAGGGCGATGGATGAAAAATGGCGTTTTGATGCACACGCATTAATGTTGCAACAAGCCAAAGGTTTGGCGATAGCTACAGGAGCTGAAATTGATTTTAGGGTGGACGTTGGATATCCAACCGTTGATAATGAACCTATGATTACCGAAGCGGCTTGGAAATTAGCCGATCAATATATGGGTGCAGAAAATGTAGAAGAAACTGAAAAAAGAATGGGTGCCGAGGATTTTGGTTACTATTCGCAAATAATACCAGGTTGCTTTTTCAGATTAGGGGTCAGAAATGAGGCCAAAGGGATTATACATAATGTTCACACCCCTCATTTTAATGTAGATGAGTCTGCCATTGAACAAGGTGTAGGCATGATGTGCTATTTGGGGGTTAATTTAATTCACTAACTTTGAAGTTCAAAACTAACATTCGTTATAAACCTATTTCATGTCAAAAAAAGATAATTTAAGAAGGGAGCAGGCATTAGAATATCACGCTTCGGGAAGACCAGGTAAAATTGAAGTGGTACCCACCAAGGAGGCTAAAACCCAAAAGGACTTATCCTTAGCCTATAGCCCAGGAGTGGCAATACCTTGTAACGAAATTGTAAATAATCCAAGTGACGTTTATAAATACACGGCAAAAGGAAATTTAGTAGGTGTTATTACAAATGGAACTGCGGTGTTGGGTTTGGGAAATATTGGACCATTGGCGAGTAAGCCAGTGATGGAAGGGAAGGCGGTATTATTTAAAATATTTGCGGACATTGATGTTTTTGATATTGAAATTAATGAAACGGATCCTGATAAATTTATTGAGATTGTAAAATCTTTAGAACCCACTTTTGGCGGCATTAATTTAGAGGATATTAAAGCGCCTGAATGTTTTTATATTGAACAACAACTCAGGGAAAAAATGAATATCCCTGTAATGCATGATGACCAACATGGTACTGCAATTATCAGTAGTGCAGCTTTGTTAAATGCATTAGAATTACAAAAAAAGAAAATTGATAAAGCGAAATTTGTGGTGAATGGTGCTGGCGCTGCTGCAATGGCTTGTATTAAATTATATGTGGCACTAGGTGCGCTCTATGAAAATTTTATTTTATTTGATAAGGATGGTGTGTTACATCAAGGGCGAACGGATTTGGGCGTTGATCGCAAACCATTTGCAATAAAATCCGATAACATTACTTTAGCACAAGCCATGAAAACAGCAGATGTGTTTTTAGGTTTAAGTGTGGGCAATGTAGTTACGCCAGAGATGGTTTTATCCATGCCAAAAAATCCAATCGTATTTGCATTGGCAAATCCTGATCCTGAAATTGATTATGAAGCAGCAACCGCAGTGCGTAAGGATATTATTATGGCAACAGGCCGATCAGATTTTCCTAATCAAGTAAACAATGTGTTAGGGTTCCCTTATATATTCCGTGGCGCATTAGATGTGCGTGCAAAGTCAATTAATGAAGCGATGAAGTTAGCGGCTGTGAAAGCGCTAGCGGAACTAGCAAAATCGGCGGTACCTGATTTGGTGAATATGGCGTATAACCAACAAAGTTTAAGTTTTGGATCAGAGTATATTATTCCAAAACCGTTGGATCCAAGATTGTTAAGCACATTAGCACCTGCAGTAGCGAAAGCGGCAGTGGCATCGGGTGTTGCGCAACAAGTCATCACCAATTGGGAGGAATACGAATTACAATTAAATAAGCGACTTGGTTTAGATAACCAGTTAATGCGCATCATTAGTAATAAGGCGCGCCGCGATCCAAAGCGATTGGTGTTTTCTGACGCAGAAAATATTAAAATATTAAAAGCGGCAAGTATTATATATGATGATGGTATTGCATATCCAATTTTACTTGGCAATGAAACACGTATAAAAAATATTGCAGCAGCTAATAATATCGACATCTCTGATTTACCTATCATCGACATCCGTAGTGATGAGATGGAAGCAAAAAGAGAATTCTTTGGATCTATCTTATTTCAAAAAAGACAAAGAAAGGGAATTAATAAATATGAGAGTTTGAAACTCATGCGTACCCAAAACTATTTTGGTGCCATGATGGTGGAAACGGGTGAGGCAGATGCAATGCTTTCTGGTTTAACCCGAAATTATGCAGATGGAATACGTCCTGCGGTGCAAATTATAGGAACAGAGGAAGGGGTTAAAAAAATCGCAGGTATGTATTTGTTGTTAACTAAAAAAGGACCTTTATTTTTAGCAGATACCACCGTGAATATAAAGCCGACTGCAGAGGAAATTGCAGATATCACTTTAATGGTGGCTAAGGAAGTGCGTAATTTTAATATAGA